>CACVAR010000372.1:0-10364 GCA_902727905.1 uncultured Sulfurovum sp.
TCCAAAGCAGCAGGGGTTACCCCTGAAATCTCAGAAGCATTAAAAAGTGTTGGAGGCGTAATATTATTTAGTTTTTCAACAATCTCATTTGATAATCCAGACACTTTAGAAAAGTCAAAACCAACGGGAATTTTTACTTTCAACATGTCTTTCATTTTATCCACTTGGGCTTGTTGCTTCTCAATATAACGGCTGTACTTCGCTTCAATTAATAACTGATCCATTACTTCCGTACTATACTTCTCTAAAAAAGGTGCTAACGCTAACATTCTATCCGTATTCATTGAAGCGCGACCTAAAAGATCAAGCAGACAAATCTTGTCATTAATCTTCTCTTCACCAATATTTGTTAGTAACTCAATGAATGCTTTGTTAGGTGTTACAAAGTTTTCTCTTAAGTAAGCAATTCCCTCTAAAACATCTTTCTCTTTTTTTGTTACTTTATCTAAATACGCTTCATCTAAAAGTCCTAGTTCTTTTCCATACTTATACAAACGTCTGTCTGCATTATCTTCACGTAAAAGTAGTCTATACTCTGAGCGAGAAGTAAACATACGGTAAGGCTCTTTTGTTCCTTTAGTTACTAAGTCATCTATAAGAACCCCGATGTACGCTTCATGACGACCCAAAATTAATGGCTCTTTACCCTGAACAGAAAGTGCAGCATTTATTCCAGCCATAAGCCCTTGTGCTGCTGCTTCTTCATATCCTGTGGTTCCATTAATCTGACCTGCACAGTAGAGACCTTCTACTTTTTTAGTCTCTAAGGTATGTTTTAACTCAGTTGGTTGAACATAGTCATATTCTATGGCATAACCATAACGCACTATCTTTGCATTTTCTAAACCTTCAACCGACTGAATCATCTCGAGTTGCACATCTGTTGGAAGAGAAGTACTCATACCATTGATATAATATTCATTGGATTCCATGGTTTGAGGTTCAACAAATATTTGATGTCTTGGTCTGTCTCTAAAACGACTAATCTTATCTTCAATGCTTGGGCAATAACGTGGACCCATTCCCTCAATTTGTCCTGAAAACATTGGCGCTCTGTGGAAGTTTGACTCAATAATTTCATGTGTACCTTCATTGGTATAAGTCACATGACAAGGTAGTTGTGTTGGATTAAAAGTTGCTCTATCTGTTCTAAATGAAAAAGGTATTGGCTTCTCATCACCACCTTGTTTTTCCATAACCTCTAAATTTATTGATGAACCATCAAGTCTAGCACAAGTTCCTGTTTTTAAACGCCCAATTTCAATACCTAAAGATCGCAAGTATTCAGCCAACTCTACTGAAGCAAACTCACCTTGTCTTCCTGCTGACTGCTTTTTATCACCAATATGAATAAGACCATTTAAAAAAGTACCTGAAGCAATAATAACTTTAGGAGCCATATACCTGTTTCCAAGTTGTGTTTCAACCCCAGAAATCTTTCCATCTTCCATTATTAAGGCTTCAACAATCTCTTGTTTTACATCTAAGTTTGGTGTATTTAAAACCACATCTTTCATATAGATTCGGTATCTATCCATATCTATTTGCGCACGGCTACCTTGAACGGCTGGACCTTTAGATTGGTTAAGTATTCTAAATTGAATTCCAGTGGCATCCGTAGCCAATCCCATCTGACCACCAATGGCATCTAGTTCTTTAACCAAATGCCCTTTTGCCAAGCCACCCACAGCTGGGTTACAAGAACTCGCACCAATCTGTTCTGCTAAAATGGTGACCATTAGCGTTTTCACACCCATACGTGCTGGTGCTAATGCAGCTTCAATTCCTGCATGACCACCACCAATTACTATTACTTCATAATTCATTTTTTAATTGCCTTAGATATATTGATGCAATTATAGCGAAGTAAATTTAGGGGTGTTTTTATACGTTCATTCATGCTCACAATCCTTTGTTAAATACATTATTTATGCCTGAAGTTTTGGAGTTTTTTTAGAAAAGAGGTTAAATAAATTTTGTGAAAGATTCTCTTTCAGCTGTCCACTTAGTTTAACTAGTGTATAAAAACAATTCATTAAGGAGGATAAGTGCAAATTCATTATTTGGTCAAAAATTTTTATGTACTTTATCGGTATATACCCTAGCATCATTTATAATGGACAGTTGAAAAAGAATTAAAATTTAATTCTTAGAAGAGCAATGAAGCTCTTCATTTTTTATGTATTTACAATATTTTCAATTGTACCTACAATACTTGGATCTTCTAATGTTGAGGTATCTTGAGTAATTGCTTCACCTTTAACAATACTTCTAAGAATTCTTCTCATAATCTTACCTGAACGTGTTTTTGGTAAGTCAGGTACAAATGCCATGGCATCACAAAGCGCAATAGCACCAATCTCTTTTTTAATAATTTGATTAATGGCTATTTTAAGCTCCTCGCTTGCTTCATTTGCATCTTTCAATACTACATAAGCAAAGATTCCTTCACCTTTAATATCATGAGGTTTACCAACAACAGCTACTGATGCTACATTGTCATGTTTTTTAATAGCAGCTTCAACTTCTGCTGTTCCCATTCTGTGACCTGAAACGTTAATAACATCATCAGTTCTACCTGTAATAGTAATGTAACCATCTTCATCAATCATGGCACCATCACCTGAGAAGTAAACAGGCTGACCATCTTTTTTACAGTCTCCAAAGTATGATTTTTTGAATCTTTCTGGATCACCCCAAATTGTTCTAATCATTGATGGCCAAGGTTTGGTAATACACATAAACCCTTTTTCACCTACTGGTGTTGCTGTCCCATCTTCTTCAATGATTTCTGCAGCAATTCCTGGTAGAGGGAATGTTGCACATGCTGGCTTAATTGGTGTAGCAGCTGGAAGTGGAGAAACCACATGTCCACCTGTCTCAGTTTGCCAGTAAGTATCAACAATAGAACAGTTAGAATTACCTACCTCTTCGTAGTACCATTTCCATGCTGGTGGGTCAATTGGCTCACCAACCGTTCCAAGGACTCTTAATGACGATAAGTCATATTTACTTGGTTCATCTTCACCCATTTTGTGAAGTAATCTAATGGCTGTTGGTGCTGTATAAAATTGGTTAATTTTATACTCTTCAACCATTTTCCAACATCTACCTGCATCTGGAAATGTTGGTACACCTTCAAACATTACGGTTGTTGCACCAGCTGCTAGTGGTCCATAAACTATGTAAGTATGTCCTGTAATCCAACCTACATCAGCTGTACACCAATAAGTATCGCTGTCTTTAACATCAAACACCCACTCCATAGTCATTTGAGCCCAAAGAATGTATCCAGCAGATGAGTGTTGTACCCCTTTTGGTTTTCCTGTTGAACCAGAAGTATAAAGTAAGAAGAGAGGATCTTCAGACTCCATTGGTTCTGCTGCACATTCTGTTGATTGATTTTGAATTAATTCATTGTAGTTATGATCTCTACCCTCTTCCCAGTGAATCTCTTCGTTATTTCTTTTAACAACACAAACATTTTTCACACATTCACAACCTTCAGCTAAAGCTGTGTCAACCACTGGCTTTAACATATAAGGTTTACCTTTTCTAAAGGCACCATCGGCTGTTACAACAAGTTTCGCTTCTGCATCAATAATTCTGTCTCTTAATGCTTCTGCTGAGAATCCACCAAATACAATAGAATGAATTGCACCGATTTTTGCACATGCCAACATGGTTACAGCAGCTTCAAGAATCATTGGCATATAGACAACAACTCTGTCACCTTTCTCAATACCAAATTCACTCTTAAATAAATTGGCAGTTTTATTTACTTCTTCTGCCAGTTGTGCATAGGTCAATGTCTTTTTATCGCCATTGTCACCTTCAAAGATAATAGCTACTTTGTCTTTTTTCGTTTCTAAATGTCTGTCTACACATTGGTGAGCAACATTCATCTCTCCACCAGAGAACCATTTATAAAAAGGTGCATTGCTTTCATCTAAAACATTGTCATATGATTTAAACCAATCAATCTTCTCATCAGCAAACTTTGCCCAAGTTCCTTCGTAGTCTTTATCAAACTCAGCAACGAGTGAATGATAGGTCTCCATATCTGGAATGGGTGAGTTTTTAAACTGCTCTGGATTTGGATGAAAAATATTATTCATGTGTTTGTCTCTCCTTTTTTACTTAATTTTATTATGTTCTAAAAAAATAGCATTGACATAGCATGAATAGCTTAGAGATAATATCAAGATTAAAAAAGGAGGTTTGTATCTTTTTGTAACATAAAATTATGTTTGAGAAGAAGATTCTTTTATATTACTAGAAGGTTAACACATTTAGATTCTCATTACTTTGAAAACCTAAATTTAAATCGAAACAGTTTTACATTGCCTCTAAAACTTTAGAAGTTTTATACAAAGCTAAAGCATTAAATAAATAAGTGATACCTATAAATGCTCCTAATAAAAATATCAAATGATGTGGTAAAAATACCAATACAAAAATACCCAAAAGCAATGCTACAAAAGCAGCTAATAACCAATACTTACTCGCATCATGTTTAAGATGTTTGGAGAGTTGGGTGTTAATAATCGCTTCACCAAAAAAATAAATCCCCAATAATGCTCCTAAAGTGAGTATGCCTATAAAGCTAGACAAGTTCATCATAAATGCAAGTATAAGAAGTAAGATACTTTTACGAATGACCATCGTATCTTTACTTTGTGTAATGTAGGTAAAATAACCTAAAGCAAGTCCACTGGCTAAAAAGAGTAAAGATAAAAAGACCAGAGTCAATTTACCTGTTAATATTGGATAAAGAATTCCAATCATTCCTATACCTACTTGAAACAGTGCTGCTTTTTGAGCATTTTTAGCATAGACACCTAAACGGCTCTTATCTTCGGGGATATTCCACATACTTTTCCTTAAATATTAATGATTTATAGTATACCATAGTTTGATTTTTTGTATTAACATTAGCTATAAGCCCCTTTATATTCAGGCATCTCTTTAAGCTTTAAGTACATCATCGCTGACATGATAGCATCATTCAAGGCATCATGTTGACCTAATTTAGGAAGATCTAGCTTTCCCATAATGGTGTCAAATTTCAAGTCCACAAACTCATGAGCTGATTCTTTACGATGGCGCTTGTAATACATAGAAGATAACTCTATGCTTTTGTTTGGTAACGTTGTACCAATAATTTTTTCTGTGTACTTATTTATCATGGCTATGTCAAACTCTATGTAATAACCTATTAATGTACGATTACCTATAAAATGTAAAAATTCTTCTATGGCAGTAGTTGCATCTTTTGTATTACCCATCAAATCACACTCTCGTATGTGGTGTATTTTAATACTCGCTTGATTAATAGCTTTTGTAGGTTTTAAGTAACGTTCCAAGTTTTTACTTAATTCAATTTTATTGTTAATAATTTTCACTGCCCCAATAGATAATATTTCATCTTTTTTAGGGTTAAGCCCTGTAGTTTCACAATCAAAAGAGACAAATTCATCCTCATTGGTATTTTCATCAAACAAAAAAGCGTAGTGTTCATCTTTTAACTTCGCCCGTTGTCGTTTCTTTCTAAAAGCTTCAAACATTACTGTAACTGTCCTAGTCTAAAATGGCGACTTATAAACTTTTTAAAATCATTGACAATGGTGAAACTATCTTTTAGCATATCACGTTCAATTTTACTAAATTCACTCACATTGAGAATATTGTTGACTTTCTCACCGGCTTTTTGCTTTTCTATATGCCCCTGAAGTCTAAGACGAGAAAGTAAACCTAAAGCTTCTATAAGTTCAGAACTCATATCTTTTTCTAGCACACCTTTTTTGTGTAAAGCTTTGATACGCTTAACTGTAGTATTTTCTGTTAAAGCATTTTCCAATGCCAAACTACGTATACCTTGTACTATGGCAAAGATACCACCTTTTTTAATATCTACACCACCTTCTTCAGTACGAAGTGAGCTAAACATATTGATAGGCGTTTCAAAAAGCAGTGTGTTTTTAGCAAAGTACGCCATAAAAACATCTTTTTGATGAGCCAACTCAAATACCTTCTCTTTAAGTGGAACTAAAAGGTTACAGTCACCTGCCACGCATTTTGCATCAAAAAAGATGGCTAAATGCATATAGTAATCCATATTATTACCCTCAAACCACTGCTCTATTTGCTGGTCAAAGTCACTTTGATTCTTGCACCAATAAGGATTACTTACCATTATATTACCATCACATGGTGGGAAACCAAAACTTATCAGCTCTTTGGTAAATTGTTCCATATAAGGTCTATAAGCTTCTACATCTGCATCATTTGAAACCACCAGTGCATTGTCTTGATCTGTTTTAACTATTTGTGCATCTCTTCCTTCACTACCCATGACCAATAAAGCACACTGCGCTTGCATTTCCTCAGGTACTACAAAAGAGAAGAGTTTTTCATAAATCTTTGTGTTAAGTTCAGAAACCATTTTAGCAATGTAGGCAGTTTTTAGACTTTTGTTATAAAGAGACTTAATGGTTTTATTAACATCGTCACTGGCATTTCTAAGCTCATCTATATTTTTTGCCTTATCTATCTTAACAGCCACAACATGAGAATGATTGGCAAAAAAGCTTAACATGTCCATTTGGTTCAAGACACCTATTATTTTACCTTCTTCTAGGACACCGACACGTTTAATATTATGTTTAAGTAAAAGCAATAACACAGAAAATAAAAATGCATCTTTCTCTACACAGATGAGTGGAAAGGTCGCAATGTCTTCTATGGGGTCAGTTAAAGGTTTTCCAGCAAGTAGAACACCTTTTTTTATGTTTGAATCTGTAACAATACCATACTCATTACCACGCTGCACAATAATAGAAGACATTTCATCTTCTAAGGACTTTTCAATAGCTTCTTTTATGGAAGTATTGACTTCTACTATACAGGGTACATGCATGTAAGCATCACTAACCCGTCCTACCATAAATGAAGAGATTTCGCTTCCGTACTCTTTATTTTTTAAGGTTTGGAAACGTGAAGAGAGATTATTTAAAAAGAAACTTTCAAACTTTTTGTTAAGACTCATTATTTTCATAAATGCAGATTTTTTAAGTTCATAACAAATTAGTTCTTCACTTACAATAAATTTACTCTTTGTTTTACTATAGATAAGTGAGTCAGCATCAAATGTATCTTGTTCATGATAAACAAAAGTCAATTCATCATTACAAAACTCTTTGACCTCACCTTTGATTATAATAAAAAAGTATTCACTAACACTCTGAGGTGAAATTAAAACGGTATCAATTGGATAATAAGCAATGTCCATATGCTTAAAAGCCATATCTAATTCAAATTGTGAAAGATTTTCAAATGGATGAATTTCTTTTATGAAGATTTCTTGAGAATGAAGGCTCATGTTCTATTTACCTTTTAAATAGGGATTCGCTACTTCTCTAAAGGAGGCACAAAAAAGAAGTAGCAAGTAAAAATTTTAATAAATTCTTCTTCTCCCCCTAAGGGGAGAGAAGAGAAAATATTGTCTTAGTGATCTAAAGCCTGTCCAGCACCTGAAGGGAGACGGATATTTTCTACTAGATCCTGAATCTCTTGTGGTGGTGGTGGTGTTGCACGTGATACAAAGTAAGCCACTACAAAGTGAATAATCATACCGATTGTACCAATACCTGTTGGTGCAATACCGAAGAGGTAATCTTCTTTTGCTCCACCCATGAATACAAAGTACACAATGTATACGAATGTAAATGTAAGACCAACTGACATACCTGCAATCGCACCTTCTTTGTTCATACGCTTATCAAATACACCCAAGATAATTACTGGGAAGAATGATGCAGCAGCTAAACCAAATGCAAATGCAACAACCTGAGCAACAAAGCCTGGAGGGTTGATACCTAGATAACCTGCGACTAAGATCGCCACAACGGCAGCACCTCTAGCCAATCTTAACTCTGATTTCTCAGTAAGTGTTGATTTTCCTGTTGCTTTATCTTTAAAAATTACTTGACCAAATAAGTCATGTGAAATTGATGAAGAGATAACAAGTAATAGTCCTGCTGCTGTTGAAAGTGCTGCTGCAAGTCCACCAGCTGCCATAAGTGCAATTACCCATCCTGGTAAGTTAGCAATCTCTGGGTTAGCAAGTACCATAATGTCTCTATCAACGTAAATCTCATTAGCTACACCATTGTTAGCTTTAAGTTCTGCTTCTGTTGGAGCACCTTTACCATTAGTAGTAAGTCTATGCCCATCTTCAGCTGTTTTCTTACCATCAAATGCTGGTTTACCATCAAATGCTGCACCATTAGCGTATTGAATTTTACCATCGCCATTTCTATCATTCCATGCTAATAGTCCACCTTGTTCCCAAGTTTTGAACCAGTTACCATCATTAGTAGACCCATCTGCTTTTTTAAGTTCACCGTTAATAAATTGCTTATAATCAACATTTTGAACATTTGCAATAAGATTTACTCTTGAGAATGCTGCTACTGACGCAATAGTTGTATACATAATAGCAATAAATACTAAAGCCCAACCAGCAGAAATTCTAGCATCTTTAACAGTTGGTACTGTAAAGAATCTAACAATAACGTGTGGAAGACCAGCTGTACCAGCCATAAGTACGATAGTTAACATGAACATGTTAAATACTGAACCTGGTTCTGTATAGTTGTTAAACCCTAAGTCATTTACTGCTTGATCAAGTGCATGCATCAAGTAAGTACCTTCTGGTATGGACCTGACCCCATCATTAAACTCAAAAGCTGTTTGTGCGAAAAGTCCTGCTTGTGGCAAGAATGTATCAGTTACTTGTAATGAAAGGAAAATTGCAGGAACAGTAAATGCAAAAATCATAACTACATATTGTGCAACCTGAGTATAAGTAATACCTTTCATACCACCAAGTACAGAGTAAATAAATACAATACCCATACCAAGCATAACACCTGTGTTTACATCAACTTGTAAGAAACGTGAAAATACAATACCAACACCACGCATTTGACCAGCAACATACGTAAATGAGATAAAGATAACAGCTACAACAGCTACTGTTCTTGCAATGTCAGAGTAGTATCTGTCACCAACAAAATCAGGTACTGTAAACTTACCAAACTTTCTCAAGTAAGGAGCAAGTAACATAGCTAGTAGTACGTAACCACCAGTCCAACCCATAAGGTAAGCACCACCATCACTACCTTTAAAGGCAATAATACCAGCAAGTGAAATAAATGAAGCTGCAGACATCCAGTCAGCAGCAGTCGCCATACCATTAGCAACTGGAGGAACACCACCACCTGCTACGTAAAACTCTTTTGTTGAACCAGCTTTAGCCCAAATTGCAATACCAATGTAGATTGCAAACGTAATACCTACAAATAGATAAATTAAACTTTGTAATTCCATACTCTCTCCCTATTCACTGACGCCGTATTTTTCATCAATCTTTCCCATTTTATATACATATACAAAGATAAGTATAACAAACGCGTAAATTGAACCCTGTTGAGCAAACCAGAAACCTAGTTTAACTCCTGAAATTTCGATAGCATTAAGTTGATTGATAAACAATACCCCTGCTCCTAAAGAAACAATAAACCATACTACTAGTAATCCTAGTATGGTTCTAATGTTTTCTTTCCAATATGCCTGTGCTTTTTCTGCATTCATTTTAACTCTCCTTTTTAAAAGTTGTAATTTGCGATTACTCTGTACTCATCCCAGTCTAAGCCTGCTACAAAATCTCTAGGATAATTAGCTCTAAGTCTTAGATTTAAGTTTTTAACACCTGCTGGGTTATACTGAATGTCGAAACCAGATTCTGTTGATTTCGTGTTAGCTGCTACAGTAGCTAATGCTCCAACATCAAAAGATGCATGATAAGCAGTAGCTTTTACATCTGTTCCAGTATTTTTGAAGTTATATGTTGCAGCTACTTTAGTAGTATCTGTATCAGCCAAGAACATATGACGTGTTACCATACCCTGTGTAAATGCTGGCATTCCAGCCCATGGAGCAATAATACCACCATTGGTAGTATTTGCAGTTGTACCAGTATGGCTATCTGTTGTAGAGTAAGCTACATAAGCACTTAATGCACCAGTACTTGCCCCTAGTTTTGCTGCGTAATATTGGCTGTCAACATCACCAAGTAGTTTATCACCTACATCACTTTGATTGATTGCTTGTGCTGATATTTTCATTTTAGCACTTCCTGCATCAAAACCATAATCACCTTGAAGGTAAACTGTGTTTAAAATGTCATGTGCTAAGTAGTCCCATGCCTGTAACTTAAGTCCTGGAACACCTGTGTACGTTGCTGATAATATAGATACACCAGCTGTATCTTTACCGTTTGCAGTAAGATTTCCAATATT
>CACVAR010000372.1:10464-13795 GCA_902727905.1 uncultured Sulfurovum sp.
TGTTTAAAATGTCATGTGCTAAGTAGTCCCATGCCTGTAACTTAAGTCCTGGAACACCTGTGTACGTTGCTGATAATATAGATACACCAGCTGTATCTTTACCGTTTGCAGTAAGATTTCCAATATTTAAAAACTCACCACTTGTATTGTTTAAACCATAACCACTTTGAAGTGCTAACTGATTATTGGTCGGTCCGTAAGCATTAGAGAAAGTACCATATGCCATTTTAGTTACATGACCAGCAAAAATCTTTGTGTTCGCAAGATCTGAATTAGTTAAGATTCCTGCTTCAGAAAGAGTTGGAAGCATTCTTGCATCATCTGTTCCAAGAAATGGTGTATTCAATTTTTGACGACCAACTTTAATTGCTGTTTTCCCTGTTTTATATTGTAGATATGCTTCACCTAAAAGTGCATAAGATTCTTTACCTTCACCAAAAAGAGTAGCATTTCTTTTATCATCTCCTGCACTATTAACACCAAAAATTCCATTGGTTGTATAAAATGCTGTTCCTAAACTTAAACCATTCATTTCTGCTGTTTCAAATTTAAGATGTCCACCTACTGCTAAAGCATTTCTATCAGTTTGTGTATCTCCAATAGTTCCAGCTCTATCTCTATCAATATAGAACGATCTAATTTGTCCAGATGTTGTTCCTTCTTTAAAGGCATCGGCTAGTGTTTCAGCTGCTACAGCACTGCTTGATAACAAAGCGATTGTTACCATACTAAATGTTACTTTTCTCATTATTTCTCCTTATATATAATAACTCATTTTTATTATGTGATAAGAAAATAGCATTAGCGTAGCATGTATAAATTTCTAAAAAATTTATACTAATAAAAAAGTAACGTGAGTAATTTTGTTACTTTTTCTTTAGCTAAAATAAGCAATAAATTAAAAAAGAAAAAAATCTACTTTTTTCTGTGTAGTATATACCCAATACCTTTAATATTTTCAATAAGGTCTTCTTTTAGAATCTGTCGAACACGATGCATCTCAGCCCTTATGGTCGCATTATCTACATGGCTATCTGCCCAAACATAGTGCCTAAGCATTTTAAAATCAACTACTTTATCAATATTGACAACAAAAAGGTTAATTATTTGTGCTTGTTTTAATGTGAGTACCTGCTCTTCATTGTCAAACAATAATCTTCGTTTTTTAAGATTATAAGAATAAACTTTACTTATCTTAACAATTTCTTTAGCTTGAATATCTACCAACTTTAGTAGTCTATCTATGTGTAAGGTTAATTCTTTTAAATGAAATGGTTTTTTTAAATAGTCGTAGCAACCTAGTTCATATGCTTTTGAAATCTGTTCGATTTGAGTAATAGCCGATATAAAGATTGTTGGTACAAAAATTTTTTCTTTTTGTAATTTTTCTAGTAGTGATAACCCATCAATCGTAGGTGTATTGATGTCAAATATAAAAAGGTCATACTCATTCTGATAAATAGCATTATAAGCATCTTCACCATCTTCAAAAGCATCTACTGTGTAACCCATCGATACCAAATACTCTGCTATAGCAGCTTGTAACATTAGCTCATCTTCAAGTAATACAACTCTCATAACACTCTCCTTTTAAAAATATAGCTAAAAATAGTCATCATTTCATCCGACTCAACGTCTATCTCTACGCCATTTTTCTGACAAATAGAACCAACAATTTCCAGCCCTAATCCAAAACCACCTTGTAAATCTTCTTCTTGATGAAAAGCTTCAAAAATACGTTTAGTATCTTCTATCTTTTTGGAATAAGTCTTAAATTGTAATACTGTTCGATTCATTTCTTTATGCACTTCCACTTTAATTTCTGTTCCCTTTCTAGCATACTTAATAGCATTGGAAAGGTTATTATCTACAATCCTTTGTAGCTCTATCTTATTAAAATGACATATCATCTCATCTGCTATTTTAACATCTATAGTGTGCTTATTACCTAAGGCAATCTCTTCAAAAAATGCAATACGGCTCTGTAAAAACTCAGAAAAGTTTATGTTTTCTTTTTCATATACAAAACGGTCCTTTTTCACCATATAGGAAAGGTCGTCATAGATATTGGCTATCATTTTGGTACCAGCTTCTATTTTAGAAAGATACCGATTCTCTCCATATTTCATTTTAAAAATATCTAGGTGGGTAATAATAACAGCAAGAGGAGTATTAATCTCATGAATAGAATGTTTAATAAAACTGTCTTGCATTTGAACTAAGTGTTTTAAATCTTCAGTTTTTTTCTCAACTTTTTTCTCTAGTAAAAGATTCATCTCTTCAACTTTATCTTTTTTACTATGTATCTCTTTTACCATACTATTAATATATCTAACCATGAATTTAAAGCGTTGAAGGTAAATTTCATTGTCATCAATAAGTACATAACTTTTAGATGCTTTTTGGAAGAATTTACTAAATATATTAAGTTCTCTAGAGATAATACGATTAATAACAACAATCCCTATTAAACTAATGCTAAAAAGAATAATACTTAATGAAAGGATTTCCATAATATATCTTAGAAGACGATCTTTTAAAGCCTCTTTATCTGCATCAATAAGTTTTTCAACTTCATTAAGATAAATACCTGTTCCAATCATCCACTGCCAAGGCTCAAATGCTTTTGCATGAGAAACTTTTAAACTGTCATATTCACTCGTTGGTTTTCGCCATGTATATTCAACAAAACCTTCATCACCTGCTTTAGCTACGTCAATTAACTCTTTAATAACCTGTACGCCATTAATATCTTTAAGATTATATAAATTTTCTCCAATATCATAAGGCCAAACTGGATCAGAGATTTTCAAACCAGAAAATTCGTAAATAAAGATATATCCAGTTCCATCTTCTCTTCCATATAAATTCTCAATGGTTTCTATGAGTCTACGCTTTAAAGTTTTTTCATCTATTGAGGGGTCTCTGTTTGCATATTTATGTTGAATAAATTTTAAAACACGATTAACATCAAACTTAACCGTGTTTTTTTGTTTTTGAATATAAAATTCTCTTAGTTCCGAAGCTTCTTTTTCAAATTGATTATACTCTTGATAAATAACAATACTAATAAATATGAGTACAAATACCAACATAATTGACATAACAACCATGTGAATATAAGTAATGGTTTTGTTTTGAAAAAGCTTCATCATATTGTGTTCCTACATACTCAAATCTAAAAAGTATGAATTAACAGATATGTTCTTACATCTTCATGCTATCTGCTACTTCATCAAAGAAATAATAACACAGTTAGCTGTATAATAGCTACTCAACGTGATTTATATAGTATGAAATACTAATCATACTATATAAGAAGAGCCAATTA
>CACVAR010000373.1 GCA_902727905.1 uncultured Sulfurovum sp.
ATCGAAGTACTTTTCGCTCATCTTCATTAAGTCCAACCATAGCTATAGCAGGAGTAGGGAAAACAGAAGTACCATTGGTTTCGTTGTACAGTGAAACGTTTCCTGAAACAACAGGTGTGTTAAGTTCCAAACATGCTTCTTTAATTCCTTCACAAGCTTGCGCAAATTGCCACATTACTTCTGGGTTTTCTGGGTTACCAAAGTTTAGACAGTCTGTAATAGAAAGAGGTCTAGCTCCAGACATGGCAACATTACGTCCAGATTCCATAACAGCTAAAGCACCACCTTTTTCTGGGTCAACATAACAGTAACGAGGGTTACAGTCAGCAGACATAGCTAAAGCTTTACCAGTCTCTTTAATACGAATACAAGATGCATCTAAGCTTCCTGGTGCTTTTGTTGTGTTGGTTTGTACCATAGAGTCATATTGATCATAGATCCATGCTTTGTCAACTACTTCCATAGATCCTACAAGTTTTTCAAAAGCTACTTGGTTCTCTACAGTTTCATAAGCGTTAATGTCTTTTCCAGCAATTTCATCTAAGTAACTCGGACGTGATGTAGGTCTGTCTAAAATAGGAGCCTCTTCACTTACAGGAGCAATTGGCATGTCACATACAGTTTCCCCATACCATGTAAGTTCCATACGACCTGTGTCCGTTACCTCACCAATAACAGCAACATCTAAATCCCACTTTTCAAAAATGTCAATAACTTCTTGCTCTTTACCTTTGTTAACACAAACAAGCATACGCTCTTGTGATTCTGAAAGCATAAAGTCATAAGGTGTCATTCCTTCTTCACGTGCTGGTACTTGGTCTAGGTTCATAATCATTCCTGAACCAGACTTACCAGCCATCTCAAATGCAGAAGAAGTCAGTCCTGCAGCACCCATATCTTGAATACCAACAACAACATCTTCTGTTTTAAATAGCTCTAAACATGCTTCAAGCAAAAGCTTTTCAATAAATGGATCACCAACTTGAACCGTAGGACGTAAAGATTTTGACTCTTCTGTAAATGAATCAGAACTCATTACAGCTCCACCAAGACCATCACGACCTGTTTTTGAACCTACGTACATTACTGTGTTTCCAATACCTTCTGCAATTCCAAGAAAGATTTCATCTGCTTTACATAAACCAAGTGCAAAAGCATTGACTAAGATGTTTCCATTGTAAGACTCATCAAAAGAACACTCACCACCAATGGTAGGAACACCCATACAGTTACCATAACCACCAATTCCCTCAGTTACACCCTTTACAAGGTGTCTTTGGTACTTGGCTGTTTTGTCAGCATTGGTAATGTTTCCAAAACGTAGTGCATTCATGTTGGCTACTGGTCTAGCACCCATGGTAAATACATCTCTTAAAATTCCACCAACACCCGTAGCAGCACCTTGGTAAGGTTCAATAAAACTTGGGTGGTTGTGTGACTCCATTTTAAACACAGCAGCCATACCACCACCAATGTCAATAACACCAGCATTTTCACCAGGTCCTTGAATAACCCATGGTGCTTTAGTAGGGAAACCATTTAGGTACTTTTTACTTGACTTATAAGAACAGTGTTCAGACCACATAGCAGAGAAGATTCCAAGTTCTACGATGTTCGGATGTCTACCATCTAGTATTCTTAAAATATCTTCATATTCGATTGGGCTTAACTTATGGTTTTTAAGTACTTCATCTAAGTTTTCTAATGGTTTTGACATTATTTACTATCCTATTATGGGGGAAATTTTTTCTGCGTTATTTTAGTGAAAAAGTGCTAAATATGGGGTGAAATTGGCAGTAATTATGACGTGGGTTTCACTCATGGAACTTCTTTTTAAATTACATCATTTAATCAAAACATGCTATAATTAATACATCTATTCTCTAAGGGAAAACGCATGCCAGCATTAGCACAAGCTATTGAATATTATACGTATGATGACTATAAAGAGTGGGAAGGGCAATGGGAACTTATTGATGGTATTCCTCTTTCCATGGCACCTGCTCCAATGAGAAAACATCAGAGTTTAGCAACCATGATTATTACCGAACTGCATAATCAACTTGAAGAGTGTACTCAATGTGAAGTGTTAGGTGAGATTGACTACAAAGTAAGTGATGACACCATTTTAAAGCCAGACATTGTCCTGACTTGTGGTGAAACCAATGAGAGTTACCTTACTAAAGCACCTGAAATTATTGTGGAAATCATTTCAAAGTCTACAGCTAAAAGAGATGAAAAATATAAGTTTGAGATTTATGAAAAAGAAAAAGTAAATTACTATATTTTAATCTATCCTAATGATTTAAGAGCTAAGGTTTACAAACTTAAAGGCTCAAAGTATGACAAAGAGGGTGACTTTTTACAAGAAAGCTATAGCTTTGAAGAGACTACTTGCAATGTAAATTTGGATTTTGAACGGGTTTTTAAGAGGTTTAGGTAGAGAAGATAAATTACATTATTTTCTTTGAACTTTCATTGTCAATCCCTCTTACATACAATTAAATTGGGCTAAGACCTTCTTGTTTGTCTATTTTAATTAGCACATCTTTAGGAGGAACACCCATATTTGTTAAAATCGAACCTACAGCCTTAACTCCATATAAACGAAATAAAAAAACTTGCTATAATTCTTTTTCTTTAAAAAATAAATAAATTAATACCATAAAGGTAACCCCATGCCAAGTTCAAAAAAAATAGAAGATGT
>CACVAR010000374.1 GCA_902727905.1 uncultured Sulfurovum sp.
GGTCATTTAAAACATTCATCTCATTTTTAAAACCTCTTTTAAAAACTTGGAAAAGTTTTTTATAACCATTACTTACATTCAGTTTACAAGATCTACGTTCCCAAGTTGAGATACGTGGAAAATCTGGATGCATTGGTGGATAAATCATACAACGCTTTTGAATTTCAATAGGCTGTTCATTCACCCAACGTACTTTATCATTACAGGCTGCACGAGAATCTATAAGCCAGTTTTTCATCACTGATACATAATCTGAAACTAAAACAGCTTTTCGTATACCTGTGTTGTCATAATAAGCCTTCTGACTTTTAAAGCTTACCTTTTGTTGATTTGAAAATGATTTTCCATCCACATCGGTATAAGAAACGTCCAATGCAAGATTCTCACTACTTGCATATTTATTTTTCTTAAGTTTTAAAAGAATTACCCCACCTTTGGTTGCTTCACCATCATTATGTGATGGAAATAAAGTATTAACCTTCATAATTTTACCTGTAGCTAAATTAGACTCTGGTGAGCCATAAACAGCTTCAATAGTGTAAGCAGAACTAGACAACTTTAACTCTAAATCATAAACCAATGGTGTTACCATGTATTCAAACTCTTTATCCAAAAGTTTAGAAAACTCTTTGCTTGAATGGACTGAAAAGTAGTTAGCCCCTTTTGTTTTTGATACATATTCAACTAAATCATTATTGAAATCTACACCAATACCAATGAACGTTGTATTAATTCCCCTAGCAGAGGCATTTTTTGCCAATCCAAAAAGTTTTCCTTTTTTAAGTTCTCCCCTATTTGGCATGGCATCCGTTAAAAAGACTATTCTATTTTCATATTCACCACTCAACTCTACCTCATCAAATAATTTTAGTCCCTCTTTATACCCAGCGCTCCAGTTTGTACCACCACGCTGCTTAAGCTCCATTATATGATTACGAATGGCTACTTTATCTGTATTGCCCACTAAACGTAAAGGTTTTGCTTTATAGGCATTATGATCAAACAGTACAACCCCTACTTTGTCATCATCTTTGAGTTGTGCCAGCATGGAGACTATAGATTCATTAGCAATTTCCATTTTGGTTTTATTGACGTTATCGTGCTCTATTTTTGAACCTGACTTATCGTAATGATAGGCATTAAATTTAGAGCCCATAGAACCCGATATGTCTAAGACCACTACCAAATTTAATTTCTTACGTTTAAAATCACCTTCTTTTATGCCAGAGTTTAGCCCTACTGATAAAAAGTACTCCTCTTCATTCGAGAATTCGTTAAAACGTTTTGCAGAAGAGTATGAAGGACAAAACAATGCTTTACATGTTCCAAAACCTATTCCTGTGTCAAAATAATGATTATAAAACTGACCCTCATAAGTGATAGATTCTAACTTTGGTAAGTATCCATTATCTATGTTGGCTTTAAAGTTGTTAGTATCTTTCGCACCACCAACAGAAAGTCCAATACTTTTAGATTTCATTGGTGCTGGAGCAGGCATAGCCATAGGCATGGGACTACTCATTTTAATATTACCCTGTCTTGTAGCCATACGTCGTGAACTATCTTCCATAACAGAAGTAGCATTGTATTCCCAGTCATCAATCTCATCTACTGAGACTTTCTTAGTCGCAGCAGATAAAATAGTAAGATTTAGAATTAAAAGAAAAAAGAGTAGTTGTTTCATAGTGAGTTCCTTAATATATTTATATATGAATAAACCTCTTACATTTTGAAGAAGTCTAAAGGTTGTTTCACCAATTATAACATTTTATGCTGTATAGTTTTTACATCTTACTGACATTTGTTTACTAGATTTATCCAAATAGAGATCATACAAGTCCATAACTTTAAGAAGCGTACTTAATTTTTTGTACCCATAGTTAATAGGTGAAAATGATGATTTATTATTAATGTACGCTCCCATATCAGCTAAATTTGACCAACCAAACTCATCCATGGTTTGATTTAAGGCATTATCTAAAAGCTTTCTTAGCCATTTATCAGCTTGTAGTTGTGCTGCTGTTTTACGTACTTCTTTAACTTCCTTCACCGTACTTTTACCTATGTTCTCATCGTCACTACTCATAAGCTTTTCGGTAAAAATAAACTGTGAACAAGCAGCCATAAACGCAGCAGGTGTTTTTTTCTCTCCAAAACCAAAAACTTTAATTCCTTCCTGCTGTACACGCATAACCACTGGTGTAAAATCTGAGTCAGAAGTTGCAAACGCAAATGAATCTATGTTTTTAGTATGCAATAAATCAATAGCATCTATGGTCATTAAGATATCCGTTGCATTTTTATTTTTAGAGTAGTCAAACTGCTGTATGGGCTTAATAGCAAACTCTAATAGTTTAGATTCCCAATTTTTTAGATTATCTTTCGTCCAGTTACCATAGGCTTGACGAATGTTAACCACCCCATAGTTACTAAGCTCAGAAATAATCCCCTCAATCGCTTTATGCGAAATATTGTCACAATCTATAAACAGTGCTATGTGGTCTTTACTACTATTCTTCTCCATTAATTCTCCTCTTTTGGAACATAATAAGTCATAGTAGAACGTCCAAACTTCTTACGTTTGTATTTTACTAACCCTCCTATGCTCTCTGGCATATCCAGTTTAGTCATATGTTCCACAATGACCATCATACATTTTGAAGCATCTATCTTCTCTAT
>CACVAR010000375.1:0-10840 GCA_902727905.1 uncultured Sulfurovum sp.
GTTAGTCCATATCCAAACAGTGTGGGTTTTAATGTAGCTTCCATGTTGTTTACCGAATTTTGAGTGAGATAAGGGCTAAGATGTTAGATAAGAAAGCGATCATCCAAAAACGTACAATAATTTTATTTTCAGCCCATTTCTTCATCTCAAAATGGTGATGAATGGGTGCCATAAGAAAGACCCGTTTTTGTCGTAGTTTGTAAGAGCCTACTTGTAAGATAACAGAAATGGTTTCAATAAGGAAAATAAAGCCTATAAGTACTAATAGAACTTCAGATTTACCAATAATGGCCATATACCCTATTACCCCACCAATAGCTAAAGACCCAGTATCTCCCATAAAGATTTCTGCTGGATAACAGTTGTACCATAAAAATCCTAGTAAAGCACCAGAAAGTGTAGCAGCCATTAGGGTCACTTCCCCAACACCTTTGATGTTTGGCATGTAAAGATATCCAGAAAAAATAGCATGACCTGTTAAATAAACAATAACACCTAAAGTTGCTAATGAAAAGATAGAAGGAACCGTAGCTAACCCATCAAGTCCATCAGTTAGGTTTACAGCATTGGTAACAGCTAAAAAGACAAATACCCAAAATGGAATGGCAAAGTAGATGCCTAAGTCAAAGAGTGGTTCTTTTAGAAAAGGAATATACATGGTTGTTGGAAAGTCTGCAACAAGTACTAAGTACATAGAAACAGAAGCACCAATAACCCCTTGGAGAAGAAGTTTTCCTCTTGCAGAGAGTCCTTGAAGGTTGTCTCCTGTTAAAATTTTTCCTAAGTCATCTTGAAATCCAACAGCAGCGAAACCAATCATTGCAATCAATCCAGCAATAACATAAGGATTTGAAAGATTTGAAGTTAACATAAGTGCTATTACGGTTGCCAATACAAAGATGGCACCACCCATAGTTGGGGTATTGGCTTTAGATGCATGGTTGGGAACATATTTGTTAATAGGTTGATGAGTTTTTTTAGAAATAGCCCATGCCATGTACTTAGGTAATAGAAAAAGGGTAAGAAAAAAAGCGATGAAGAAACCAAAACCGGCCCGAACAGAAATGTATTGAAAAATATTGATGTCGAAATATTCGTAGAAAGCGTATAACATATAAAGTAATATCCTGATATTAGTGTCTATTTAAGTAAATAAGTGTTATTTTACTTAAAATTTTATAAAGATAGGGTCAAAGCTTAAATGAAGATACAAAAAACTGTTTTAATTATTACTGATGGGATAGGTTGTAAACCTGATAGTACTTGTAATGCATTTAAGGATGCTACAAAACCAACTTATGATAAATTGATGGAAGATGTACCTAAGACATTGATAGCAACACATGGACTAAGTGTTGGGCTACCAGAGGGACAAATGGGAAACTCAGAAGTAGGGCATATGAGTATTGGAGCAGGTCGTATTTTGTATCAAGATCTAGTAAAAGTATCTTTAGCCATTGAAGATGGAAGCATTGAAGAAAATATAGCTTTGAATGATACTTTAGAGAAAAGTAATCGCGTACATATTGTCGGACTTTTAAGTGATGGTGGTGTTCACTCACATATTGAACATATTATGGGGTTAGCACAACTCTCTGAGCAAAGAGGAAAAGAGGTATATTTACACCTTATTACCGATGGTCGTGATGTTTCACCAACTTCTGCAAAAACGTACATTGAACAGATAGAGAACATTTGTTCTGATAAAATCTCTATAGCAACCTTAGCTGGACGTTTTCATACCATGGACAGAGATAACCGTTGGGAACGTGTGGAGACAGGATATAATGCAATGGTTAATGCTCAGCCTTCTACAACTTTAGATTCAAAAGCGTATGTAACTGAGAGTTATGAGAAAAATATTTTAGATGAATTTTTAGAACCAGTAGCGTTAAATGGTTATGAAGGGATGCAAGAGAATGATGCTGTTGTTATTGCAAACTTTCGTTCAGATAGAGTACGTGAAATTACCATGGCTTTGGGTAATGAAGTTTTTGATGGCTTTGAACGTGATTATTTACCCTTGAACATTACAACACTGACTAAATATGACGCGAGTTTTACACATCCAATTATGTTTGAGAAGGCTGTGCCTAAAAATACCTTAGCTGAAGTCGTAGCTGATGCAAAGCTTTTCCAACTACATACGGCTGAAACAGAAAAATACGCTCACGTAACTTTCTTTTTAAATGGTGGAGTAGAGGAACCTGTCTTGGGTGAAAGTCGCGTGCTAATTCCTAGTCCAGATGTTAAGACATATGACATGAAACCAGAAATGTCAGCAGTAGAGGTTGGGGAAGCTGTAAGAACGGGTATGGATGAAAAGTACGAGTTGATTGTTGTTAACTTTGCCAATGGTGATATGGTAGGACATACAGGCAATTATGAAGCTGCACTTCTTGCTGTTTCTGCAGTTGATACAGAACTTGGACAGATTATTGACAAAGCAAAAGAGAATGATTACTCTATTGTTCTAACCTCCGATCATGGAAATTGTGAAGAGATGAAAGATGCAGAAGGCAATACATTAACAAATCATACTGTCGGTGATGTTTGGTGTTATGTTTTAGATAAAAATGTGAAAAGTTTAAAAGAGGGTGGAGGTTTAAATAACGTAGCTCCCACCGTATTAGAGATTATGGGGCTTGATATACCTAAAGAGATGGATGAGAGTCTAGTATAAAAAAGCCTAATATAAATAAATACTTTTATTTTAAATTATGTTTATTTAGCTATTATAAAAAATAGATAAAGTCACAAAGGAGACTTATATGGATACTATGCTAAAGGAATCAGTAGCTGCATTATTTTGTTATGTCATTAAATTGGATGATAAGGATTTAGATGCAGAGCGTCCTCTCTTTGCACGTTTTATGAAGCAAGATTTTGGGGTTTCAAAAGAAGAGTCATTTGCATTGCTTGATGAGGTAATGGAGAAAGATTATAATATTGATACTCAAATTTCTATGATAGCCAATGGTCTTATGAATGAGACATACACTAAGATGTCAGTTTTAAAACAGTTAAATCATATTATTGTGAGATCAAAACTTGAAGATGAAGATTATGATCTGTTTGACAAAGTTAAGGAAGCTTTTTTCCCACATAAGTAGTAGATAGAATTTATCTGTCTACAACAAACTACACAAAAATACTTCAGTCGTTTATCCCCAGACCTTTTTCATAACAATTTAACAAACAATAAACTACAATTAACCAATTTATTTCAAAAGGGTAATTCATGAAATTTACAGGTAAAAATGTATTAGTAACAGGTTCAAGCAGAGGTATAGGGGCAGAGATAGCAAAATCTTTAGCAGGTTTTGGTCTTAAAGTATGGGTTAACTATCGTTCTGGAGAAGCTGAAGCGAAAGCTGTTCAAGCTGAGATTGTTGCAGCTGGTGGAGAAGCTGAAGTGATTGGTTTTGATGTTAGTGATGAAAAAGCATTTGTAGATGCAATGAAAAGTATCGTTGCAGCAGATGGTGAACTTGCTTATCTTGTCAATAATGCTGGTATTACTAAAGATGGTTTAGCAATGAGAATGAAGAGTGAACAGTTTATGGATGTTATAAATGCTAACTTAACATCATCATTTATTGGATGTAGGGAAGCACTTAAAACCATGCGTAAAAAACGTTTTGGTTCTGTTGTAAATATTGCTTCTATTGTCGGTGAAACTGGAAATGCTGGTCAAACAAACTATGCTGCTTCAAAAGGTGGAACCATTGCCATGACTAAGTCATTTGCTATTGAAGCAGCTACTTCTGGAATCCGTTATAACACAATTACGCCAGGTTTCATTGCTACAGAGATGACAGAGGTATTAAAAGATGAGGTAAAAGATGCCTTTACAGCTAAAATTCCTATGGCACGTTTTGGTAATGCATCGGAAGTTGCTGAAGCAACAGCTTTTCTTTTAAGTGATCACTCTTCGTATATTACAGGTGAGACCTTAAAAGTAAATGGTGGGATGTTTATGTAAGTTTTTGTTAAAGCTTATATAATACCTTATGTATAAATTTTTAAAAGACAAAACACTCCTTTACATAGAAGATGAAAAAAGTATACGTGATAATGTAACGGAACTTCTTTCTGATTATTTTGGCTCTTTTTATGCTGCTTCGTCAGCTGAAGAGGGCTACGAAATTTTTAAAAATAAACAAATTCATATTATTATTACTGATATTGAGATGGGGAATATGAATGGACTTGAACTTTTAGAGAAGATTCGTGAAGAGGATAGTAAAATTCATTTGGTTGTTGTCTCAGCTCATACCAAAATAGAGTATCTTTTAGAAGCAATTCCTTTTAAATTAGAACAGTATGTCGTCAAACCCTTAAATTCTAAAAAAATTCGTGAACTTTTAAGTACATTAAATGATGCTTTTTCAGATTCAAATAGAATAATACTATCACCTACTGTTGTATTAGATAAAGAGCGTTCGATTATTGATGTTGAAGGTGAAGAGAGAGCTTTAACTACTAAAGAGAATGCTATTTTAACTATTTTAGCAGATAAAAAAGTTATCTCTTATGATGAAATTGAGTTTTTGTGGGGTGAAGAGATAGCGAGTGATAATGCTATTCGTTCTTGTATTAAAAAGTTACGTAAAAAGCTACCTGACAAATTATTAAAAACACGTTCTGGCTTGGGGTATTATATTGAGTAGTATCGTTATAGTGGTAGTTTAATCGTAAAGATTGCGCCTTCGTCATTTTTAACAAAGATGGAAGCTCTAAATCGTTCTACAATAATTTTTTTAGACATATAAAGACCAAGCCCTCTTCCTTTTTGGTTTTCATTGGTACTGAAATAGGCATCAAAGATTTTATCTTTAATTTTTTCAGATATTCCTAAGCCATTGTCTTTTACTTTTAAAATTAAATCTTGCCCTTCTTCTTCTAACTGAATCATAATTTGTTTGGTAGTATTTTTTGCATCTTTCATTAATGCTTCTTTTGCATTATTAATTAAAATAATCAAGACTTGCGTGAGTTCATTTTTACGCCCAAGATACTCATAGTCATCTTCAGCATAAAAAACAATGTCAATAGCATTGGCATTAAGCATTGGCATGGTTAACTCCATGGCTTTTTCCACACTATCGTTAATGTAAAAGTTTTGTTTACTACGTTTAGGACTTAAGTAGTCAGAAAAGTCTTCAATGGTTTGGGTCATGTACTCAATAGTCTCTTCAATGGCATCAACTTTATCTTCCATATACTCTAAAGTCATATTTCCTTTTCTATAGGTCTGGTCAATATTGAGTACTAAAAGAGAGATATTATTGAGAGGTTGCTTCCATTGATGACTGATATTTCCCATCATCTCACCTACTGTTGCTAGTCTTCCTAATTCGATGTCACTTTTCATACAATGATTGTAACATAAGATTTGTGACGTTTTAATTGACTATTTACAGATATTATATTATGATGTAATTTATGAAAAATAACTATTATCTAAATTTAAAATATATTTTATATTGTTTATTATTATTAAATATTTCCTTGAAAGCAGCATCATTAGAAGAGGCTTTAAAAAAAAATATTTATAATAATCCTCAAGTGAAAGTATCTATCGCCAATTATCAAGCAGCAGAACATGATTTGGAGAGAGTAAAAGCAGGAGAAAGACCAAGTTTAGATGTATCAGGAGAACTAGGAAGAGAACGTACTCAGATTGATTACAGTTTTGATGGTAATCGTGAATTAAATGAGAGACAAGCAAGAGTTGTGGGACGGTATAATCTTTTTGAAGGCTATAAAACAACGCATGAGATTAGAGAAAAGAAGTCTGCCCTTAATGTCGCTAAAAATCAACTACTCGAAAAAGTAAATCGTAGTGTTTCTTTAATGATTCAAGTTTATATAGAAGTTTTACGGAAGAAGGCACTATTAGAGATTTCTGAAAACAGTTATGAAAACCATTTAGAGACATTGGAAAAAGTAAAACTAAGGTTAAAAGCTGGTGATGGTTATGAGTCTAATTATAGGCAAACAAAGGCAAGGGTAAAATTGGCTGAAGGAAATATGCTCTTAGCTAAACGGACATACATGAATGCCAAAATTAATTATAAGCGTTTCTTAAATGTTTTCCCTGATACTGATAGAATGAAACAACCTTTCGTCAATTTTCAAATTGATGAGTCTAAGACAGAAGAGTTTATTCGAAAAGCATATAAGCGTAACTATAAGTTAGAAACGCAAAAAGCACAAGTGGCTGTAAGTCAATCGCTTTATGAGCAGACAAAAAGTAGTGACTATCCCACTTTGGATTTAGAGGTTTCACAAGCATGGAATAATAACGTTCATGGTTTTACAGGAGCAGATAACAGTCAAAAGGTTGCTTTAGTTTTGAATTATAACCTTTATAATGGTGGAGCAGACCAAGCTTCAAAACTTTCTGCATTAAAAAGATCTGAGCTAGAAGAGAATAGTTTAGATGATATCAAGTTAAATGTAGAAGAACAGATTCGTATTGCTATTATGAAATATGTGATGTTAGAGGCTCAATTGGAGATAACAGAGGCACAATTGGAACAACTTCTAGGAACACAGACCTTGTATGAATTAGAGTACCAAAATAGTAAAAGAACCATTATTGATCTTTTAAACATTAAGCAAGAGTATAGTTATGCACGTGCCCAAAAAATTAATACTCAGTTTGATCAACTACTGACCTATTATCAGTTTAAAAGTGCCATGGGAGAGTTGGTAGATGAGTTTGATTTAAGTGACACTTTGGAGTTATGATGAACATGCTGTTAGCCACTTTTAAAACTTTTGCTAGATTGCATAATAAAAATATTAGTTTAGATGAAAGTGAGCTTGAAGAAGATTTATTTACCAGTGCTAATGAAGGTTTAGAGCATATTTTTTCAAAGTTGGCTTACCGTGAAGGCTTTAATTCTAAACTTTTAAAAGGTATTAAATTAAAAAATATTTCAAAATTAATTTTGCCTACGATTTTGTTTTTAGAAGATGATAAATTCTGTATACTGACTGAGCTTTCTGGAGAGTATGCCAAAATAATTACGGTAGAAACATCAGAACAAGAAGCTTATTGGGTTAGTACAAAAGAGTTAGCAGAGGTCTTTACAGGTTCATGTTTCCTTTTGAAACTGTTAGTGGAAGAGGAGGAAGAAGCTAAGCAAAAACATTGGTTTTGGAGTAGTTTAGGAAAAGGAAAAAGCTTATATATTGACTTGTTTTTAGCTTCTTTTTTGCTGAACTTATTTATGTTGGCAACACCAATTTTTACCATGAATGTTTATGATAGAGTTGTCCCCAATAATGCTTTTGATACCCTTTGGGTTTTTGTTTCAGCTGTTATTATTATTTATCTGTTTGATGCACTTATGAAAATTTTACGTACTTATACGTTAGAAGTATTGGCTAAAAAGTCTGATGTGCTGATCTCTTCAAGAATCTTTGAACATGTTTTGGGCATTAAACTTTCTCATCGTTTCTCCTCTACTGGTGCTTTCGCTAGCAACCTTCGTGAGTTTGACACCATTCGTTCCTTTTTAGCATCAGCTTCTATGGCAACGATTATTGACTTACCTTTTTTACTTATATTTTTAGTTGTGATCTTTATAATTGGTGGGAATATCGTTTTTGTTCCTATTACTGCAGCACTGTTAATTATACTCTATGCCTTTATAATCAAAAGACCTTTACAGAAAAGTATTGAAAAGCTTTCTAGTGGCGCAGCTGCTAAAAATGCTGTTTTAATAGAGTCTCTAAGCATGATAGAGACCATTAAAAGTTTTGCATTACAAGGTAAGATACAATGGAAATGGGAAGAGTCAGTTGGCACATTAGCTCAAAATGAAATTCGTGCTCGTTTACTCTCTTTTTCTATTGTGACTTTTTCTAATTTTATACTACAACTCTCGACCGTAGCCGTCCTTGTTTTGGGTGTTTATGGCATTGCTGAACAGTCATTGAGTATGGGAGGACTAATTGCATTAGTCATGTTAACTTCACGTTCTCTGGCTCCTTTAAATCAGTTTGCCTCATTGATATCTAACTATGAACAGACAAAGTCGGCGTATGCTAAGCTCAATAGTATTATGAACCTCCCGACAGATATTAGTGAACATAAGAAGATAGAAAGAAAAGAGATTAAGGGAAGCATAGAGTTTAAAAACGTCAAGTTTAAGTATCCTCAAAGCCAAGCCTATATTTTAGATGATATTAGTTTTAAGATAGAAGCTGGAGAGAGAGTGGGTATTCTTGGTAAGAATGGCTCAGGAAAAAGTACTATTTTAAAATTACTTATGGGGCTTTATGAGCCTGAAAGTGGGATCATACTTATAGATGGCATAGATATTCGTCAGTTTAACTCGAGTGCTTTAACTAAAAGTATGGCTTACCTACCTCAAAATGTGGTACTTTTTAAAGGAACGGTAGCTCAAAATATTAGAGAGAGTGTTGAGAGACTTTCAGATGAGTTATTGGTACTTACTTCAAAACTCTCTGGTGTAGAACGTTTTGCTTCTAAAAATGCGTTGGGTTACAATGCTATGGTTGAAGAGAGGGGAGAAGGGCTTTCAGGTGGAGAGAGACAATCCATTGCCATGGCGAGAGTGTTTGCGAAAACAAAGGCTTCTCTTTTATTGTTAGATGAACCAACAAATGCAATGGATAATGAAAATGAAACCTTAGTTACTCAAAGTATTAAACTCTTTTCTAGTAACAAAACAATGCTAATGGTTAGTCACAAAAACGCTTTGCTAAAGTTGAGTGAACGGCTCATTTTATTAGATAATGGGAAAATATTACTAGATGATGGCTATGACGAAGTGATTGAAGCTTTAGCCATTAAGGTAGTAGAATGAATTTAAAAAACAGAAATATTAGTCAAAGCGAGGTTAATAAGTCTGCTCGAAAGATTAAAGAGAACTTGGAGTACTTAGACAGTCGTTCTCAAGCCTTGTTATTAAGTACTAAGCCTAGCTCTAGGGTCTTAATTTGGCTCTCTTTTCTGTTTTTTATACTACTTATAATTTGGACATATGTAGCAGAGATAGATCAACTTATTCGTGGTATGGGCAAAGTTATTCCTTCAGGTAAGATACAAACAGTGCAGAACTTAGAAGGAGGCATTGTCTCTAAGCTTTTAGTTCAGGAGGGTTCAAAAGTTGAGGAAGGAATGGTTCTTTTAGAGTTAGACAAGAGAAACTTTGAAAGTAAAAAAGAGGAGAATCAACTTAAAATTGAAGCACTTCAGTCAAAAGTAAAACGTTTAGAAGCTGAATCTAAAAGAGGGAAGTTTAGAGTTGGAGAGACCGAAAAAGAGAAGCAAGAGTATCGTTTGTATCTTGCCAATAAGAAGCTTCTCAATCAAGAGGTAGATATTTTAAATAAACAGCTTTTTCAAAAAAGAAATGCCTTACAAGAGTTAAGAGCCAAAAAGAAAAATTTGCAAAAGAGTTTGAAGTTAACAAGGGAAGAGGTGGAGATGAAAAGAGAGCTTTTGGCTCAGTTGGTAGGCTCTAAAAATGAACTCAATTTAGCTGAACAGAAGTTGAGTGGAGTTGAAGGAGAGTTTGAAGCAACCTCTTTGGCTATTCCTCGTCTTGTTGCTGCCATTGAAGAGGTTCAAACAGAAATTAAACAGACCTATGCAGCATTCCAAACGAAATCTACCGAAGAACTTACCCTTGCAAAAGATGAATTACTAAGGGTGAAACAGTCTAATATTTCTAAAAAAGATAGGGTAACAAGAGCGACGGTACGTTCTCCCGTTAAAGGAGTGGTACAACGACTTTTTCATAATACGGTTGGAGGTGTTGTTAAAGCTGGAGAACCAATTATGGAAATTGTACCAAGTAATGATTTGTTGATTATTTCTGCAAAAATACGTCCTGCAGATATTGCTTTTATTCACTTAAATCAAGAGGCAATTGTACGCTTTACAGCATATGATTTTTCTGTTTATGGCTCTTTAGAGGGTAATGTAGTTCACATTAGTGCTGACACTATAGTAGATGAGGTGGATAAAAAAAGTTATTATAAAGTGCAGATTAAGACTAAAAAGAACTATTTAGGTAAGGAGAAACATAGTTTAAAATTAATGGTAGGAATGGTGGCAACAATTGATATTGTAGGAGAAAAACAGAGAGTGCTTGATTATATTTTGAAACCTGTTCTTCGAGCTGGAAAAAATATTTTGAGTGAACGATAGTTTTAAGATAGAATAGTTTGGGAGAAAGGAATAAACTATGAGTAATCAACCAAGTTTTCAAGAGAATCAGACAGAGATGACCATGTTTGACGATGATGGTGAGAGTATTTTTGATGAAGAGATATTTGATTTTGATGATACACCTGAAGAAGAACTGCCTATTGATTTAACATATTTAGCTGAGGGGAGCACTTTTGTTCGTAAATATACCATTCAAAAATTTTTAGGGCAAGGAGCAATGGGAATTGCGTATGTAGCTGAAGAAGAAGGAAGTTACAATAAGGTAGTTATTAAAGAGTTTTTTCCAAAAGGGATGGTTAAACGGGAGCTTGACAGTACGGTAGTTTTGGGTAGTAGAAAAGAAGAGCGTAAGTCTTATGAGAAAATGAAAAAAGTTTTTGAGGAAGAGGCTCAAAACATTGTAACCATTAACACCGTTCCTCATAAAAATGTTGCTGGATTTGTCTCCTTAGAAAAAGATGTTAATAATACAATTTATTATCTTATGCCTTATTCTGAAGGTGAAGAGTTGGGAGAGTATTTAGATAGATTAAAAGAGAAGGGTCATCATTTTAGTCAAAAAGAGATAATGAGTTTGATTGAACCTATTTTAAGTGGTTTGAGTCATATTCATAGTTATGG
>CACVAR010000375.1:10940-13466 GCA_902727905.1 uncultured Sulfurovum sp.
TTTGCTTATTTACTTGTCCCTAATGGAGAGAATGTACAGGTTTTAGTCAATCATAGAATTATAAAACCTGAAAGTGATGGACGGTATAAGGTTCGCCTTGGTGAGCATATAGTAGAGCTTAGAAATGGTGGAAATTATTTTTCGACAGTTAAAGAAGTTAGTTTTAGTAATGAAGATGAGCAACAGAGAATTGAGAATCCTTTAATAAAAAAAGAGGTTTCTTTTGAGGTGCGTACCAAAAAGAATATTATAGCTGAGGTAGAAGTAAATAATGAATTTGTAGGGATGACTCCCTATTTTGGGAAATTTTACTATGAGACCTTAGATAAAAAGTACCGTATATTGGTTAAAAAAAAGGGTTATGCTGACGCTAATGAACAAGTGGTACGCTATAGAGAACTAATGACCAAAGATAAAAACCAGATACATGTGCTACTTCGTAAAAAAGAAGGAACAGTTCAGATTAAAAGTCCGGTGGGTTTTAAAGTTAAAGTTAATGGAGAGTTGATTAAAGATAAGAATGGGCGTATTGAGTTGACCCCTCTTACTTTTAAACGTACACCTGGTGTTTATAACGTTTTACTTTACTCTTCAAAAAGAAAAAATAGGGTTAAGGTGTATGACCATATAGTTCGTTCTATTACAGTAAAAGATAAAGAACGTACCCTTTTCCCACAGTTGAAAGCTAAGAAGAGTAAAGGTTATCTTTTAGCTAAAAAAAGAGAAGAAGAACAGCTTAATGGAGAAACACATATTGCTAATTCAATTTTAAAAGAACCTAAACCTCCTACTATGAGTGCTGCCTTGAATGATGTAAAATTTGCTAAAACAGAAGTTACTTATGATGAGTTAGTACGTTTCTTAAATGCTGAAAAACTCTCAGATGAGCAGTTGAAGAAGTACTTTTCAGTACAGACAAATTCTGTAGCAAGATATATTAAGAAAGACTCAGAAGGATATACGGTGTATAAAGGGTATGAAGCTTATCCTGTTACACATATTTCTTGGCATGGAGCAAAAGCTTATATAGCTTGGCTAAATAGAAAAACGAGATTAGTGTATAGACTACCAACACACTCTGAGTGGCAAAGTATTGCCAAGTTAGGTTTTAAGAACGTGGTTAAAGGCAATTTAGCAAAGGTTGGGACAAAAGAGCCTAACTCATTAGGGCTTTATGATGTTTTTTCTAATGTTGCTGAATGGGGAGAGGATGATTTTGGAGAGTTTTCAAAAGCAGTTTTTGGAGGATCCTACAAGACTTTAAGTGTTTATATGACTCCTCAAATGGAAAATGGTATGAATACTCATAGTACTAAGAATGCAGATATTGGTTTTAGGTTAGTCCAATGACATTAAATATTTTAAAATCTGAAGATGTTGTTTTTAAAACTAAAAGTGGTGAGAAATTAGTTAATGTTGAAAAGATAAATCTTGATAGGGTAGAACGCATTGAAGGTGTTTCAGAACATAGTGTTTTACAGTTAGAACATAAGGGTGAGACTTATCTCCTAACAGAAGAGTTTTCAGTAGAAGCAACGCTTGAAGTACTTGATGAATTTATGGAAGAGTATGATGAGGAAGATGAAGCATCTTTTGAGTTTGATGATGAAGAAGAAAAACTTGTTCTATTGGAAGAAGAAGCAGTACAAGAGGAGTTTGAAGAAGAGCTAAAGACTCAAGAGGTTCAAGCTGAAGAGCAGCGTCAAAGTTTAGAACAAGAAGAAAAAGTCAAAATGCAACAAAAGCAGGTTGAAGAAGAGCAGAAAACAAGCCTTGAATCTTCTCATATTCTTTGGCAAAGTAGTTCTGAAGTAGTTGCTTCTGATGTAAGTGAAGTTGTTGAAACGGTTAGTGAAGAAGTTAGTAGTTCTGAATCTCAAGAGAATGAAGTATTAAGTAGCAGTGATGTAAATGAGAGTAATGATGAGGTTGAAGTAAGTGAAGTTGAGAATTCTGTGAGTAGTATTGAACCTGTTCCCATACTAAGAGTACAAACAGAAACAGCAGTAGAAAATAATATTGCTCACGATAAACTAGAGTCAGCCTTAAGACGCTTAGAGAATGAAGCGTTAATAGAAGGGGATTTAAGCCTATTAGGGATTACAGGACTTAGTGATAATGCGAACAGTATAGTCCAAGTGAATAATGTCTTAGAAGATAGCAGTAGAGATGAAGGAAGAGATACGAGTCAATTACAAAGTATTGCAGATGCGATTGTAAAACTCAATGAAGGGAATGATTTAACGGAGCTAGAGTACAGTACTTTAGGCTTAGATAATTTAAGCAGTGAAGATGTAGCTGATTTGAATATGGCTATTAGTAATCCCAATGCCTTAGCCTTAGGAACAACACCAAGTACAAACTTACAAAGTATATTAGATTCCTTAAATAGGTTTGATAATGCAGAAACGATTTCATTAACAGATTTGTCTAATATAGGGGTGCAAGGGGTTGGAGGAGAGAGTGAGCCGACGTTGGCTACCTTTAATGCAGAACTTAATGGCGAAGAGAACAGCAATGATGTTC
>CACVAR010000376.1 GCA_902727905.1 uncultured Sulfurovum sp.
GCTTATTTATCAAAAGAAAGCTTATTGTTCTAGTGAATGTTTAAATAAGATAAAGTAAAGAAATGCAAATATTTGGACATGATTGGATAGAAAGTAGAAGTTTTTATTCTATTAGTAGTGAGGAGGAAATTAAAGCGACTCCTTCAAATAGTTTACTTCAACTACAACTCTTGAAAAAATCTTTAGCACTTGCTAAACATTGTCAAGAAAATGGACTTCAGTATGTTTTAGAGATAGAAAGTATTGAAGAAGCGATGTTTGCTAATTTATTAGGGGCTACTTATGTTTTATGTGAAAAAGAGCTTGCAAAAGAGCTTATGCCCATTGCACAACATTATCTTTTTGATACACAGATTTTGGCAGTTATTGAGAAGAGTGAAATAGAAGAGATGGCGAAAGCTGGAGTTGATGGGGTACTTCTTAGAGATAGCTAACAATTTATAACTTAACTTGGTTATAATAAGCGTGATACTGAAGGACAAAAATGGATATTAAGACTCGAAAAAAATATTATAATTTATGTAATCCCTATAAGACACTTAGTCTTGCTTCTGGCGATGTTTTTGATATTGATAATTTTAAAATTGATAATAATTTCATTAATATTCGTGGTGAAAATTGGGCAGAAAAAATTGCGAAAAAGATTGAATGGGCAGAAGAGCCACAAGTAGTTTACTTTACAGGCTATCCTGGTAGTGGGAAGACAACAGAATTAAAAAGAGTAGAGGCTATTTTAGAAGATAGAGATTATACAAATCTTTTGCCTGTGTATATTAATGCTTTAGAGTACTTGCCAAAACATGAAAGTTTAGATGAGATTGATATCTTCTCTACGATTGTTTATAGTACGATGTTAAAAGTTTCTGAGTATTTAGGTGAAAGTAATCATTTAGAAAATGAAACCTATTTTTCTCGTTTGTGGACATGGTTAAATGAAACAGATGTTATTTTAAAAAATGCAGAAGTAGGAAAAGACAATACTAAGCTTGTTATTGAAATGAAAAATAATCCTTCGTTTAGAAGCAGGATTAAAAGCAATATTAATGCTTATCCCTCACGCTTTAAGGATGAGGTCATTGTAGAGTTAACACGTCTAAATGAATTGGTTAAAGAACATGCTATAGATGGAGAGAGAAAAAGTGGAATTGTGATTATATTTGATTCTTTAGAACATAACATTGGTATAGGTTCAGAAGCAACAAATGTAGCTAATAGTATTCATAGACTTTTTGCAAATAGGGATAATTTGTTATTACCTATAGATGTTATTTATACTTTGCCTCCTCACCTCTCCAATAGACAAATAGGAGATATCGAGTTTTTGCCTGTTGTACGTGTTAGAAATAGGGACAATTCTATATGCTCTGATGGTGTTAAAGTGATGAAAAACCTTTTGTATGAACGTATACCTAGAGAAGATATGAATACAATTTTTGGGGATGATGAGTCAAGATTAGATAGTCTTATTGTTTATTCAGGAGGTTATCCACGTGATTTACTTTACTTAGTCCAACAAGTTATATTGGTAGATAATTATCCAATTAGTAATGCAGATATTAATACTATATTTCAAGAGTTAGAAAATAAATATAGAGATAACATTCCCTTAAAATATAAAGATGAATTACTTAAAATCTATAAAACCAAAGAAGTAGACTTTTCTGACACTAATCAAGTGGATATGGCTCAAACTTTGTTTAGTATACATGTTATCTTACGTTATCGTAATGGAGAACAATGGTTTTCTCTTAACCCACCTTCTTTAAGGGTTTTAGGCATAGAAGAATAGAATGAATAAGTATGAAATAGAGGAGTATTTTAGTTTATTTTCTAAAAATGTACAACTTCAAAAGGTTATAAAATCTATTGACTATAGTACTTCACATAATGTTGATATGCTTAATCTCTCGTCATCTACTACCTTAAATCTTTTATTAGAATATATAAATAGAGAGCTTCATCTACTTGCTAATGAAAAAGAGATAGTTATTTTGTCTATAGCTCAAGGCTTAGATTACTTTTTTGAACGTTTAGAATACTTATATAAAAGAGTTAGAGAGGAAAAAGAAACAAAGTTTCTATTTGTTTTCGATTTTACATTTTTAGATGACATTGCAGATGCAGAGTATGTTTTTACAATGGTTAACAAAGAACGTAACTTAATACTAGAGAGATTAGACTCTCCAATTCTTTTGATTGTTCCAAAGGTTTTAAAGCCTGTATTTGCTTACAGTGCTTCAGATTTTTGGTCAGTTAATAAATTAACAGTGAATGTTCATCTTGATAGCATAGAAGCTAAGAAAGAACCTATGGTTGATGATGAAAACTCTGTAAACTTAGATAATGACCAAAAAATTAAATATGAGAAGCAATTAAAAAATGCAGAAAAAAGATTAGAAGATAGTAATGTCTCATCGCAACGTTATTATTTGATTATTTTATTGGAAGTAGCTGACTATCATAAGAGTTCTCACGATTTTGAATATGCTATGCAACTTTATCAAAAAGCTTTATTTCAGGCTCGAAAGAGTAGAGAGCGAAGACCTGATAGCATAGAAGCGAAGAGGGATTTATCTATATCATTAAATAAGATAGCAGATATCTATTTACAAAAGGGAAAGGTAGAAGAGGCACTAAAACATTATCAAGAGAGTTTAGCC
>CACVAR010000377.1 GCA_902727905.1 uncultured Sulfurovum sp.
GAAGAGAATCATCTTTATTACCCATCAGTTTAATCAAAGTTCGCAAAGCTTCATTTACAGACTTTGCATCAGGAAAAAACTTACTAACATCATTGTCTAATTTAATAATATTGACACCCTCTTTGTAACGTTCAGCATATTTACCACGTATACCATTACTAAAATCATATTCTTCTAACATTTCATCTTTGTGTTTCATGACTAATACTCCTCATAAAATTTTTGTTCTTGTTTGGTTGCTTTTCGTGCAGAGATAATTCGTAGAACATCTCTTCTCTCTACATGCACGACAACTAAAGTGTTAAATTGCTTAGATAGACCTATTAAGATTAGTCTATCTTCATCTTGACTATGGAGTGGGTCATCAATAGTGATTGAAAGGTCATCAGCAAATGCTGTAGTGGCTTCTTCAAACGTTACACCGTGTTTCCGTTTATTAATGTTTGCTTTTTTATCATCCCATTCAAATTGTAAACCCAAGTGTTATCCTATAGCTTTCTTGCTATTATTATAGCAGAAAATTTTCATGGAAAAATAGGACGATATTATGCAGTTAGAAATCATAAGCGACACCCACGGCAAACATGAATTTTTAACCCTAAAAGGGGCTGATGTTCTCGTTCATTGTGGGGATTTTTCTCATGGGGGTCGGGAAGAGATAATAAGCTTTTTAGAATGGTTGTCAGAACAAGAACATGAGCATAAGATTTTGATAGCTGGGAACCATGACCGATGGCTTGGAGAGATGGCTGAAATGGAAGAGCTAAAAGAGGACTTTAGAAACTTTGTTTTTAGAAGCTATGGGGTTATCTATTTACATGATGATAGTGTGCTTATTGATGACATTAATTTTTATGGCTCACCTTACAGTGTTACTTTTTATAGTTGGTCTTTTATGGAGAGTGAGGAAGAACTTACGAAAAGATATAAGAATATACCCGATAATACACAAGTACTTTTAACTCATACGCCTGTAAGAAATATTTTAGATAAAACCTCTAAAGGTGAGTATGTTGGTTCTAAAGCATTAGGACATAGGGTTTCTGAGTTGGAACATTTACAACTACATTGTTGTGGACATATTCATGATAGTTATGGTGTGATGGATGTAGAGGGTGTAACCTACGTGAATGCCTCTATTGAGAATTGGTATGGAAAAGAGAAAGAGAGTATTGTGGTAAGACTGTAGTCAAGACAGCTAAGATTTAAAAACATAACAATTTGACATGTTTATAAAACTTCTAAACAATAGTTGCTATACTTCAGTAATTAAAAGACTAGGAAGCAAGAATGATTGTAGGTATAGAAGGTACTGTTGAAAAGAAAGACCCAACATTTGTGCATTTAAATGTAAATGGACTCATACATGAAGTCAATATTTCGGTGAATACTTCAAACAGTATCAAAGAGAGTAGGGTTAAGCTTTTGGTGACACAGGTTATTCGGGAAGATGTAAATTTACTTTTTGGTTTTATGGAAGCCAATGAAAAGAAAATGTTTGACACACTCATTAAGATAAATGGAGTAGGTCCAAAAGTTGCTATGGCTACGTGTTCTACTTTTATACCTGAGACATTTTCTCGTGTGGTGGCAGACAAAGATGTGGGTTTACTCAAACGTGTCCCTGGAATTGGTCCTAAGGCTGCTAGTCGTATACTTGTTGAGTTGGCAGATTTCATTGTGGATGGTAACGCAGACGCTTCTGCACTGGACAATGGGATGTCAGATGCAATACTTGCTTTAGAGAGTTTAGGATTTAAAAAAGATCAGATTAAAAAGGCGTTGAGTGGGGCAAGTGGAGATACAGCTTCATTGGTGAAACAAGGGCTTAAGAAACTACAAAGACTATAAGAGAAATAAAGATAAAATACTTCCATCATTTACAAGGAAATAATTAATATGAATATAGCAGTACTCTTTGGTGGCTCTAGTTATGAACATGAAATATCTATCGTTTCGGCGATTACACTTAAAAAAGTTTTAAAAAACTCAACGCTCTCTTTTATTTTTGTGGATGCAAATAGAGAGCTTTATTTAATAGATGCTGAAAACATGAAGTCGAACTATTTTTCTAATGCTAGCTATAAAAAAGCTAAGAAACTTATTTTGAAAAAAGGTGCTTTTTGTACGGTAGGACTTATGGGTCTTAAAGAACAAAACTTAGGAACGGTTTTAAACCTTATTCATGGTCGTGATGGTGAAGATGGGAAGATAGCTTCTTTGTTAGAGTTTAATGACATTGCTTATATTTCTCCTAGAGTAGATGCTTCGGTACTTTCGTACAACAAACTTTACACTAAACTTTATGCTGAGAGTTTAGGGGTTAAAGTAGTTCCTTATTCGGTGTTAAGTACTACAGATAGTCGTGATGTAACGTTAGAGTACCCTGTAATTATTAAACCTGTGAGACTAGGTTCTAGTATTGGGGTGAGCATTGTAAAGTCAGCTGATGAATTGGACTATGCTTTAGATGTTGCTTTTGAGTTTGACAACCAAGTGTTGATTGAGCCGTTTATTGAGGGTGTATTAGAATACAACCAAGCTGGATGTAAAACATCTGAATTTGAACTTTCCATTGTTGAAGAGCCAAATAAAGAAGAGTTTTTAGACTTTGAAAAGAAATACCTTGACTTCTCACGTGATGGAAAAGTAGGGGATG
>CACVAR010000378.1 GCA_902727905.1 uncultured Sulfurovum sp.
ATTAAAGAGGACAACTTTAGAAGCTTTTAGATTGTTACACTTTTTATCTTGTTTAGTTAAGACATCTAATAGGTTCTTTAATAAATCTTTATTATAATTTAGCTCCATTTTAAATCCAGGGTGTGAGAGTGCTATGAATAAGGTATCATCTCTTATAAAAACGAAGGCAATGGCTTTTTGAAATTTTGGGCTTAAAAGTGAAATAAACTTTTGATAACAGTAATGACTCTTAAGTAATTTAAATTGAGGAAGATTTTGAATATGAGAAAGAATCGTATTGGCTTGTTTCATAAGATGATTATAACATCTATTTGCTGTGTATTATTGATGGGGTGTGGCTATAAGGCTTCTCCTTACTGGGAGGAGAAGCTTGTAGAGGAGAAGAAATAAGCTCTTAACTTTCTTCTATTGTTGCTTCAATAACCTCAGGTTTTTTTTGCTCTACAGTATTACGAGGTTCAGTATACATTGCCATAGACCCAATAACGCGTCCACCCTCATCTGTTTTAATGTTTTTTACAGAGATTTCACCGTTTACTAAACCATTTGAACCTACTTCTAATAATTCTGAAGCAATCACTTTACCTTCAATTGTTCCGTTAACAGTTACACGTTTAGAGCTTAGTGAATTTGTTTGAATTTTACCAGTAGGGGTTACATTGATTGAAGTCTCAGCTAATATTTCTCCAAGTATTTCACCACTTAAAATAATAATATTAGAATGAATTTTATTACTTACAAAACCTGTTTGTGAAATATTTAAATCATTACAAGTTATGTCACCTTCAACACGACCAGCATTAGAAACTTTTTGCGCACGTATTGAGCCTTTAACTGAACCATTTTTCCCAATAGTTACATTATTTACTTCAACATTCCCAATTAATGTTCCTTCAATTCTAATACTATCAGTTCCTGTAATATTACCTTCAATGGTAATATTTTTTGATATTTCTGTTGCAGCAGATGATTTTGATGATGATGCTTTTTTAGGTTCTTGCTTTATTGTCGCCTCAGGGGTACTTTCTATCTCTTTCCCTTTTGAAAAAAATGCCATTTTCATTCTCCATTTTTATTGTTTTATCATGCATGTTAACCAAATGATGCTTATATATTTAATGGGTCAGACTATTACTGTTTAAGATTTATTAATTTAGTAGAATAATAAAGGAGTTAATTTTAATATATAGTTATATTATGTTATAAATATTGAACTTCTACTGAAGCGCAAGAACCCTCTCTTGATTTTAAATAAAACTAAATATAATCTACTTATGAAAAAATATGATGTATTAATAATTGGTGCAGGTATTGCTGGACTCTATGCTGCAATGAATATTCCAAAAGAGAAAAAAGTTTTGGTGGTTTGTAAAGATATACCATGGGAGTGTAATACTTTTTATGCTCAAGGTGGTATGGTTACAGCCTTAAATGAAGCAGATATTCCTTCACATGTTGAAGATACGATGGCAGCTGGTTCCTATCATAATGATGAAAAGGCTGTTGAGATTATGTCTCATATGTCTCTTGAAACGACAGCTGATATATTAGAACGTGGTATGGAATTTGATGTAGATGAAGATGGAGAACTACTCTATACTAAAGAAGCAGCGCATTCAACTGAACGTATTATTCATGCTGGTGGTGATGCTACTGGAAGATATATGCACTATTTTATGATGGTACAAAATAAACATCAACTACAAAGAAATACTTTGGTTTATGATTTGCTTATTCAAAACGGAAGATGTTTTGGTGTCAATGCTTTGGTCAATTATAGACCAGAAACAATCTATGCTGATGATGTAATTATTGCTTCAGGTGGGGTTGGCTCACTTTATGAATATAACACCAATTCAAGAACAGTATCTGCAGATATTCATGGAATTTGTGTTGAAAAAGGTATTGAACTTTGCGACATGGAAATGATGCAGTTCCATCCTACTGTTTTTGTTAAAACACCTTTTGCTCGAAAATTACTTTTAACTGAGGCATTAAGGGGTGAGGGTGCTCATATTGTCAGCGAAGATGGGAAACGTTTTTTATTTGATTATGATGAACGAGGAGAATTAGCTGCAAGAGATATTGTGAGTCGCGCTATTTTTGACTATAAGCGTAAAACAGGTGAAGAGGTTTATTTAGATTTTTCTATGTTTGAAGAAGAGTGGTTTGTGAAGCGTTTTCCAAATATTACAAGAACATTTGAAGCCATTGGTTATAATTTTCCAAAAGACAGAGTACCCATTTCTCCAGCATTTCACTATGCAGTTGGAGGAATTAAGTGTGATACAGATGGATGTGTAGAGGGAATTGAAGGGCTTTATGTTATTGGAGAAGCTTCATCTACAGGTGTTCATGGTGCAAATCGTTTAGCCTCAAATTCTTTACTCGAAGGGGTAGTGTTTGCTAAACGTGTTGTGCAATACATTTTAGCTAACAATCATAAAGAGGTAGAAATTCCAAATTTTGATAAAGAGTATAAAAATATTGTGCATCATGAAAATGATAAGATTTATAAAAGACGTTTAAGAAAAATCATGTGGGAAGACATGGGTGTTATCCGTACTAAAAAAGGTCTTCTTGAAGCCAAGAATGAAATTTTTGACATGAAAAA
>CACVAR010000379.1 GCA_902727905.1 uncultured Sulfurovum sp.
ATTATGTTAACAACAAAAAATGCAGAAGCAAAATTTGCATCAAGAGTAAAACTTTCTGAGAGTCAAGATGTTGTAGCCGTTGTTGGGTTAAGTGATGGTACATTCATGAAAGCTGGTAAAAGCGTTAAAGTAACAATCGGTGGTTGTGGTTAATTTGTAGGGTGTAATTGCTATTACACCAAAGATAATAGAAAAAATAAATAATAATAAATTAAAGGATAAAAAATGGCAGAGAAAAAAAGAAGAGCAATTGTAAAAATTAAACCAAAGAAGTATGCAGTCGGTGACATTGTAAAAGTAAGTTTCATGGTACAACATCCAATGGAAACGGGTATGGCTAAAGATAAAGAGACTGGAAAAATTAAACCAGCACACTATATTGAAGACATTACCTTTTCATTTGAGGGGGAACCATTTACAAAAATGAAAGTATGGGAATCAATTTCAGCTGATCCATTCTTTTCTGTTCAATACAAAATTGAAAAGGCAGGTAAAATTACGGTAGATTTCACTGACAACCTTGGTGAAAAAAACACTAAGAGTAAAAAAGTTAAGCCTAAAAAAGCTAAGACTGAAAACGCGTAAGGCATAAAGATGAATAGCCTTTTATTAAAAAAAGTACTATTGGGTCTTTCCCTTAGTACAGTTTTACTACTTGCAGGTGAGCAGTTTTCTATGTCTGAAGCTGACAAAGCAATGTATGAAGAACTCAAAGAAAATAACCCAGCAGATATGAATGTTGAAGAGGGAATGGAACTTTTTGAAGAACTTGGAGACGAAGCTGCTTTGGCTAAGTTTTTAGAAGTAGATGAGAAGAAACTCGCTGAGTACATTGCTGGTTTTCCAAGGTACATTACAAAAATGGGAAATGTAGTTGGTCTTGACCAAGTTTTACAAGTAATGCAAATGGAAGAGGGTGGAAAAAAAGATGCATTGAGTTCTGAGTCAATGATTAATCTTTTAGCTTATGTAAGATCATTAGCAAATGATTTACCTATTAATATTGATATAAAAGAGAACAAAGAGATGGAAGCGTCTCACGCTTTAGGCGAAAAACTTTACCTAGAGGAGCGAGGTTACAGAGGACTCTCTTGTAACTCTTGTCACTCATTACCAGGAACGATTCTTAGAACACAAATTTTACCAGAAATGGGTGCTCAGAATACAGGTGGAACATGGCCTGCTTACCGTATGACACTTTCTGAAGTAGTGACACTTCAAGAACGTTCACGTACTTGTATGAGAGATGCAGGACAAGCACCTTTACCTCTTGGTTCAAAAGAGATGATTGCCCTAGAAGTATACATTACAAATTTGGCTAAAAATAATAAACATCAAATTGAGATTCCAGGTCTTAAGCGATAAGTTTAAAAGAAAAATAGGAAAAAATATGGATATTAGTAGAAGAGACTTTTTACAATTTGCAGGTGCTTTAGGATTGCTAAGTGCGACAGGTACAAACTTGTTTGCTGGTGAAGAAGCAAAAGAGAAGATTAAGAAATTATCATTCTCAGATATTATGGAGTTTAAAGCAAAAGGGAAAGCCACACTCCTTCATATTTGTGATATGCATGCACATATTAAACCACTTTATTGGAGAGAGCCTTCTACGCTTATCTCTGCAAAAAACCTTGTTGGGACACCAGGGTTTATTTGTGGAGATGCATTTCAAGATTACTATGGAACTAAAGAAGGTTCATTAGAACAGTATTTTGACACACATAATGACTTTGAATTACTGGCACAAAAGTTTGGAAAAATGGGTGGCGTTTCACACATGAAAACTTTGGTTGATCATGTAAGAAAAGAGCGTGGAGATGACAATGTTCTTTTACTTGACTCAGGTGACACATGGCAAGGTACAGCCGTGGCACTTCATACCAAAGGTGAAGCCATTGTTGATGCGCAAAATTATTTGGGTGTTGATGTTATGGTTGGACACTGGGAATTTACTTATGGTAAAGAGCGTGTGGCTGAGTTGATTAAGCAGTTTAAAGGTGAATTTATTTCTCAAAATGTTATTGACAATGACCCTTTTTCTGATGACTTTGAAGAGCTTATTTTCCCTCCATATTCCATTAAAGAAATTGGTGGAACTAAGATTGGTATTATTGGTCAGTCATTTCCATTTACTTCTACGGCAAACCCTAAGAAGTTTACAGAAGGTTGGAGTTTTGCACTTAGACATGAAACACTTCAAGAATACGTAGACAAACTTCGAAAAGAAGACAAAGTAGATGCTGTTGTGGTTCTAAGTCATGATGGTTTCTCTGTAGATCAAGAGTTAGCTAAAAAAGTAACTGGTGTTGACTTTATCTTAAGTGGTCACACACATGACCCTAGTCCAAAACCAATTGTTATTAATGACACCGTAATTTTAATTGCAGGTTCTCATGGTAAGTATGTTGGAAGACTAGACATTGTGGCTGAAAAAGGAAAAGTAAAAGATTATGAGTTTAAACTTATTCCTGTTGCTTCAAATCTTATTCCTGCTGATAAAGCTGGTGAAGCGTTAATTGCTAAATGGTATAAGCCTTATGATAAAGAGTTAGGTGAAGTTCTTGGTACAACTAAAAATATTTTATATAAAAGAGATACTTTTTACTCAA
>CACVAR010000380.1:0-1198 GCA_902727905.1 uncultured Sulfurovum sp.
ACAAAATTATATTTATGGCTTACGAATTAAAAGCCTAGGAGCACAATAATGCAAAAATTATATATAAGTATAACCGTACTATTTTTAACATTTACACTCTTCGCTAATGCAAGTACATCGAATACAATGACTTCAGAATTAATGATGATTGTAAAACAACAACAATATTTGGCTAAAAAAGTTTCAGATGACTATATTGCTTTTCAAGCTGATCAAAAAAATGCTAACAAGAAAATGAAAATGAAAAAAAGCATTCAAAGTTTTAATAAAAATCATCTTAAATTAATTACCAATAAAAATAACACTAAAATGATTAATCAAAAACTGACCAAGGTAGATAAGATATGGAAGATTGCCCATAAATTATCTGAAACGAAAAAACATTCTGTCATGCTTGTTACCAGTATGGATGACATTGGTTTAAAGATGAAAGAGTTACGTAGCTTATATCAGAAAACATCAAAGTAACTGTAGGTCAACGGATGAAAAAAAGTCTTTATGTTATTTTTATTTTAGCCATCTTAAGTAACTACTCTTTTGCCTTAAACCGAGGTAATGTTAAGATTATTGAGGCAAGAGAAAATATCCAATATTTAGGTCAGAAAATAACAACGGACTATTTTTTACTCTACAATAGACCCAATGATTTAACCTTACAAAGCATGTTTAAAGATAATATAAAACAACTTGAAGAGAATATTGAAAAAATTGCTCATACTACTCAAAACACCGTTACCTTAAACATACTCAACTTCTATCGATATAGAATAGAATACATTAAAGTTCTACCACTTGAAAACCCTAATCATATACACGCAAAGTTTATCTTAGCTGCCAGTGAATACTTCTTAGAGGGTGCTAGGTCGATAGCTGAACAACATGAATATAAGTCTTCAAAAGAGGAGACGATGTTAGTACATTGTAAAGAGTTAAAATACTTAATTGAAAGTACGAGTAAGTACTACATGGCATTTCAAATTGGGCTAAAGAATCAAAAATACACCATTGAAATGCAGCAAACCATTGAAAGTATTAATGCTATTTTAAAAGATATTTCAAGCTATCGCTACCCTCATTCATTAAAAATAAAATTAAATAAAATAAAAGATATATGGCAACATAACCAAACTTTTTTTCAAAACCTAGAAGAGAACAGTTTTCCTACACTCGTACTTACTTCAAACACCTATATAAAAAC
>CACVAR010000380.1:1298-12991 GCA_902727905.1 uncultured Sulfurovum sp.
TTAAGAACAAACATCAATATGGAAAATAGTTTTTTAGCTTTTATTTTAAAAAATAAAACGAGCATGAATAATAAGGATATTTTATTTTGGGAAAAAATTCTTAATCTTCGACAAATGCCAACTTTTAATTCAATAAAAGATGAAACGACACTTTCTAGTATTAAGAACATTCAAAATATTAATCTTTTTTCAAGCATAGGTGAAAAAGAACGTGTTGAAATTTTCATAGCTGCAAAAAATGCACAGTATCCTATTACTTTTGAACAATGGTTTAAGCAAACCCATCAGCAAAAACGAACCATTAATCATATTCAAAAAGTAATTTCCAATATCAGTACACATACTTTAAAAAATCAACTTTTAGCACACCAAGGTGAAATGTACCGATACATCATTATTTCGCTACTTATACTAATTCTTTTAGGTCTACTCATGTCTCTACTACGAATACTCAAAAAAATAGACAATGACCATCGTATTTTGCAAGACACAGTTAAAGAGATAGAAGTTGACTTAGATGAAAATAAAAAAAGAGAGATCAAAGAAATTCTAACACATAATTCAAGTTCTGAAGTCTATGAATTTCTTGCCAATGAGATTAAAGAGCCTAGCCGAGCAAAAGATCTATTTTTAGCAAATATGTCTCATGAAATTCGTACACCACTTAATGGAATTATTGGTTTTACCAAAGAACTCAAAGAGACAAAACTCTCAGAAGAACAAACAGATATAGTCGCAATTATTGAAGAGAGTTCAAATAATCTAATCCATATTGTCAATGACATTTTAGATTTCTCAAAAATTAAAGCTGGTAAAATTAAATTAGAGCATATTGCATTTGACCCCATTGAAAAGTTTGAAGCTGCTATTGATACTTATGTAGCAAGAGCGCGTGAAAAAGAGATTGAACTCAAAGTATGCCTTGATCCTAAAATTCCAACGAAGCTCTTAGGTGACCCAACAAAAATCACACAAATTCTCACGAATCTAATCTCTAATGCTGTGAAGTTCACACCAAACAAAGGTATTATAGAAATTGATATTAAACAAATCAATGCTAAAGACGCTGAACTTCTTTTCTCTGTTAAAGATTCTGGCATTGGTATTAGCGAAAAAGAAAAAAAAGAGATATTTGATGCTTTTTCACAAGCAGATGCAAGTACGAATAGGAAATATGGAGGTACAGGACTAGGACTGAGTATTAGTAGTCAATTCATTAAATATATGGGAGGGAAACTAGACCTAGAAAGTGAAGTAGGAAAAGGTACAAGGTTTTTCTTCTCCATAAAGCTTGATAAACCTCAAAATTTAGATGCGCGTTCAAAAAATAATCTTAGTACGTATGCAGTAGGCTATATCCCTCCTGTTGATAACAGTAGTGTTGACAAAAACTTACAGACCTATGTAGAGTACCAAAATGCAAGCTTTTTAACCTATACGCAAAGAACCCTCTTGAACTTAGAAGAAGAGAAATTACCTGACCTACTATTTATCGATTATAAATGTTTTGATAACAAAGAGGATCTCGAATATTTTCTTGATCTTCCATTAAAAATAGTACTCATTGTTTCAGATAATAAAGAGAGAGAACTCGTAAATATAAAAGAAAAAATAGACAAGATTTTATATAAACCTGTTAATTTTACGCGTACGCTAAAATCTTTAGAGATTCTTATAGAAGATACTAAAACACCAACGATTAACAAAGAAAAAACTGATGTAAAATTTACTAACATTAGTGCCTTAATTGCTGAAGATAATATCATTAACCAAAAGCTTATTAAAAGCGTACTAGAAAGACTTGCTATAGAGGTTACTGTCGTTTCTAACGGTCAAGAGGCTTTAGAATACAGAAAAAAATATAAATATGATATTATATTTATGGATATTCAAATGCCTGTAATGGGTGGAATAGATGCTACGAAAGAAATTCTTCTATTTGAGTCAAACTCAAATACTAAACACATACCTATTGTTGCCTTAACAGCAAATGCATTAGAGGGAGACAAAGAAAAATACATGAAAGTTGGTATGGATGCCTACCTTGCAAAACCAATGAACCTTGATGAATTAAAAAAAGTATTAACCAGTTTTACCAGCTAAAATTCAGCTACAATACTAGCATGATAAAAACCATTCAAAACCTTCCTACTGATGCAGGTGTCTATCAATATTTTGATAAAAATGATAAGCTGCTTTATGTAGGAAAAGCTAAAAACTTAAAAAACCGTGTTAAATCATACTGGCGCTTTACCCCAGAACTGCATCCTAATCCAAAGCAAGGTTTACGAATTTTACGGATGTTAGAACAAGCCGTAAAAATTGAGTACATTGTCGTAGATAGTGAAGATGATGCGCTTATCTTAGAAAACTCTCTCATAAAACAACTCAATCCAAAATATAATATCCTTCTTCGTGATGACAAAACTTACCCTTATATTTATATTAATGAATCACAAGACTATCCTCGTTTTGAATTAACACGTAAAGTCATTAAAGGAAAAAATATTTCTTATTATGGACCATTTCCTAATGGGGGAAAAATCTTGCTTGAAACGCTCTATGAACTCTTTCCTCTGGTTCAAAAAAAGTCTTGTTTACGTGAGGGGAAAGCTTGTCTTTTTTATCAAATCAAAAAATGTCTAGCACCTTGTGAAGAAAAAATTACCCCAAATGAGTATCAACAAATTATAAACAGTGTTAAAAAAGCCATCTCAAAACGTTCAATTTTAATTGAAAAGCTCAATGACAAAATGATAGAATTTGCCATGAATGAACGCTATGAAGAGGCAGCTACTATGCGTGATAATATTAAGACTATTGAAGCGCTAACTATAAGCTCGAACATTGATTTAGCAAATAATGAAAACCTAGATATTTTTGCCATTATAAATACAGAAAAACGTGGTGTTATTGTCAAACTTTTTATGCGTGCAGGACGGGTTATCTCTTCTTCTTTTTCAACTTTTAGAGCCTCTGAAATGTATGATGAAAATGAAGCCTATAAACAAGCTCTTTTAGAATTTTACCATGTTGATTCTCCTCAAATATCGAAACATATTTTAGTTGCCCATCCCTTTGAAGACCAAGAAGAAATAGCTACCCTACTCTCAAAGCGTTTTGAGAGAAAAATAGAACTCCTATACCCTTTGCGTGGTGTAAAAGCTAAACTCATAAATTTAGCGCTTAAAAATGCTGAAGAAGTTCTCAAAAAAGAGATAAAAGTAGAAGAGATAGAACCTAAAATAGCCAAACTTTTTGAACTTGATAAAGTACCCTATAGAATAGAATCTTTTGACAACTCTCACATGATGGGTGCAGCCACAGTTGGAGCAATGGTTGTCTGGTCTGAAGGGAAATGGCTAAAAACAGACTATAGACGTTATGAACTTGAAGCCAAAGATGAATATGGACAGATGAAGGAGATGTTAACAAGACGTATCGAAAGTTTTGAAAAAAACTCACCACCTGACTTATGGATTTTAGATGGAGGAGAAACTTTACGACGACTTGCAGTAAATTTACTTAAGGAGGCAAAAGTAAATTTAGCAGTCATTGCCATTGCTAAAGAAAAACTTGATGCCAAAGCACACAGAGCTAAAGGTGCTGCTAAAGACATTATCTATACTGAGACCTCAGTTTTTGAACTTCAAACTACAGATAAACGTTTACAATGGGTACAACGACAAAGAGATGAAGCCCATCGTTTCGCAATAACCTATCATCAGAACAAAAAAAGAAAAGATGACACACAAAATTCATTACTGCAAAAAAAAGGTATTGGTCCGGCTACTATTAAAAAATTATTAAACTATTTTGGTACATTTAAAGCCATTGAGGAAGCCAGCTTTCATGAGATTTCAGTCGCATCTTCTGAAAAAATTGCTAAGATTTTAAAAACAGATAGTGTTAGTTATTAATATTTATCTATATAACAGAACACCTTCTATTATATACTGTAATTTATAGCTTATTTATATAATTTAATTTTACAAAATAATAATACTTTAATTCTAATCTTAGTTTTTTTATCATAAAGTTGTTTATTAGTTAAAAACTATAACCAATCTAAAGGAAGTCGAGTGCATCGTCCAATAGCATTAGATGTTGAATATTCATTTACCAATAATTTAATATACGAAACAAACTTATTAGGTGTTATTACCTATGCTAACCAAAATTTTTGTGAAGTTTCAGGTTTTAGAAGAGAAGAACTTATTGGGAAAAATCATTCCATTTTCAAACATCCAGATGTACCAGATGACTTATATGAAAATCTATGGTCAACAAAAAAGCGTTTAAAACAATGGTTTTCTGTCTTAAAAAATATGCGTCGTGATGGTATGTATTTTTGGTCGGACATTCACTGCACAATTAAATATGATAATGATGAAGAAGTTGGTTTTTTAATTGTACACAAGCCAACATCCAAACTAAATATCGAAGAAGAAACAGAGCGATATGCTCAACATAATATTGAATAAGCGAGGCAAACATGTATTACGGATACAATGATGACAAAGAATTTATATTAGCTGATGAAGCGTTTATAGGACTTTTAGACTTTAACTCATTCCAAGAGTTAAGAGCATCAAATATCATGGCTAATCTAAAGTTTGAAAATAAACAAATAACTATTAAACAAGATTACCAAACTATCAATTCAGATTTTTTACACCATGAAGTTTATGGACAAGAAGAAGAATTTTACTTAGTAGAGTTAAAAAATATACAAATAGAAAAAACTGATGTTAAAACTGAACATAAAAAAGGTCTTAAGACCAATTATCAAGCTATTTATCTTGATGTTCATAAAATTTCTGAGGAGATAGGACTTTCAGTTAATGACTACAAGTTATATCTTGATAGTTTTATTGATCAATCCATTATTGATGAAAAACGTCTACTAGAAGGTAATGACAAAGTCGTAAAAAATCTTTCCAACCTTGCATTAACGCTTAAGATTCCTCATATAAATATCTTACTTTTGAAGATTCAGAAGCTTTCGCATCGTGAACGTATGCCACTTATTGACCAATACTACACAAAACTAGCACTTCTAACACTTGAAAAACCAGAAGACTATCAAGAAGAGGAAGAAAGTATTTTTGAAGAAGATAAAAGTACTCCTGAGGATAAAGAAGAAGTACTCAATGCAAGATTCTCTGACTTACTTAAAAATGTAGATGAGCAAGTAAGTATAGAAGAAAAGATTGTTCCAAATAATGAACCAGAACTAAGATCACATAATAATGTAGTCAATGAGCCAACAAGTAACAATTCAAATGTAAAACAAATCTCACTTGATAACGTACCTGAATTACCTATATCTTACAGCCCTCAAACAGCTGCTGATGAACTTAATTTACCCGTTGTACTGATTGAAGAGTTCGTTGATGACTTTATTGAACAAGCGCGTCAGGACAAAGACCACCTTTTAACTTCATACTACCAACAAGACTTAGACAATATCCATGAACTAGGACATAAGCTTAAAGGTGCAGCAAGTAATTTACGTATTAATGAACTATCAGACATTTTAGAAGAGATTCAGTTTTGTTCAGACTATACACAACTTGAAGGATTATTTATTAAATATTGGGGTCACTTTCTCTCACTAGAAGCGTATATGCGACAGCTCAAAAGAGCATAAGGACAACACGTGCAACTTAATAATAAAATGAAATTTATCAGTGTCATACCATTGGCACTACTGTTCATCATAAGTTTGAACCTTGGATATGCAAACTATGATCCAAGTTCAGCTATGGCAAAGCAACCCATTCTTTTTTATGCTGCAATGGCTCTTTTACTTATTGTTTTCATTCTAAGTATTGTGACCTATTTCTCTATTAAAGAATTCAATATTAATTCAGTAAACTTTCAAAAAGTGCTTGAAAACTCTATGCTAGATGATGAAGCCATCCATGATGAAAATGGCTTAAGTCTTGACAAAAATATTGATCTAACAACAAAAAAAGGTGTTAAAAATGCGTATAAACTTATTGCGACGCTTATTGAAAATGCAAAAGTAGATAGAGTCGAAGCATTAGAAGCAAATGCTTCTAAATCACTTTTCTTAGCCAATATGTCCCATGAAATTCGTACACCACTTAATGGTATTGTTGGGTTTACAGACCTTTTAAAAAGTACAAATTTAGATGAGGAACAAAAAGAGTTTGTTAATATTGTAGAAAAAAGTTCTGAAAACCTTTTAAACATTATCAATAATATTCTTGACCTATCAAAAATAGAAAGTAACAAAACAGAACTTGACATTATTATTTTTGACCCAATCATTGAATTTGAAAATGCTGTAGAGACTTATGGAATTAGAGCTTCAGAGAAAAATATTGAACTCGACTTTTTCCTTGATCCCAAGATCAACAAGAAGTTATTGGGAGACTCTGTAAAGCTTAAAGAGATTCTTATTAACTTACTTTCAAATGCCATTAAATTTACTGATTTAGGTGGTAAGATTAAAGTTGAGATTAAAAAAATATCTAGTGTTGAAAACCAAGCAGAACTCTCATTTTCTATAGAAGACAATGGTGTGGGAATGACTAAAGAACAGCAACTAAATGTTTTTGCTGCATTCACCCAAGCTGATGTCTCCATTACACGTAAATATGGGGGAACAGGTCTTGGACTAACCATCTCAACAAAGTTCTTAGAGCTTATGGGTTCAGAATTAAAACTTGAAAGCCAAAAAGAAAAAGGAACGAGATTTTACTTTAATGTTGTGTTTGAAGAAGTACTAGAAGGTACAGAACTTTCAATGATTCCTCTCCTAGAAAATCATACTGTATGTAAATTCAAATATGAGCCCCCTGTGCAACAAGATATTTATATTAGTCAATATTTAAAATATAATGACATACAAGAAGTATCCTACTCAACAATGTCTGATTTAAAAAAGTACAATGGCGATGAAGATGTTAATGGTATTTGGATTGATGTAGATAATAATGATGATGCTTTTTTAAAAAATCTTTATAAATTAAATTCTAAAAAAGTTATTTTACTTTCTAGTTTTTCAAATAGAGATAGATTAGAAAAACTTGGTGTTAATGTTGCTAAGATTCTCTATAAACCTATTACACCAACTAAGATTGTTCAAGGAATTAATGCTACGGTTATTGGTGACCTTGAAGAAGAGGAAGTTGAAGTATCAACTGCTTCACCATTCCAAAATATCCAATTTCATGGAAAAGTTCTTGTTGCTGAGGACAACTTTATCAATCAAAAGTTAATTAAGCAAGTCTTACTACGTTATGGAGTTAGTGTGGAACTTGCTAACAACGGACTAGAAGCTTTTGAAAAGCGTAAAAAGGAAACCTATGATTTAATTTTTATGGATATTCAAATGCCAGTCATGGATGGAGTAGAAGCCACCCATGAAATCATTAATTACGAAGTAGAAGAAAAAGTAGAACATATACCGATTATTGCTTTAACAGCTAATGCACTAAATGGTGATAGAGAACGCTTCATTTCGGAAGGTTTAGATGAGTATATTCCTAAACCAATTGAAACCAACGAACTACTTTATATACTAAAAAAGTTTCTAACAGCTAAAACAGAAGAAGATTTAGAAGAAGAAAACACAAATACTGAAGCAGAAATTATTGAATCTTCAGAAGAGAGTACTGACCAAACACATACCCAAAACATAAACAATGGCTTAGTGCTACTTATGGATGAGGAAGATGAAAGTCCTAATCAAATAGAAAGAGAGCCTAAAAAAGAAGAAGCTAAAGAAGAGATCACAGAAAACAAGAAAATTCTTATTCTTAAAAAGAATCCACTTGAAGCACAAATACTCTCAAAAGTTATTTCTAATTTAAACTATGATATTGAAATTATTAATAATGTGGCTCTGTTAGAAGGTCTCATTCAAGAAAAACAATATGATATTCTATTAATTGACAAAGAAATAGAAGAGTTTAATCATAATATTTTAGAGAAAAAACACAAAAATATGAATGTGATCATGCTTGCACTGTCAAAACCTGATAATGAATACTATAATAACAAACTTATTAAAGAGATTCATATAGGCACAATTAAGCGTGATAAAATTGAACAACTTATTAAAAGATACAGAAGGTAAATAATGATTTTTAAAGTTCTAATAGCTGATGACGACTATATAAATCGTCGACTACTTATCTCCCTTTTAGAAAAAGAACTCTACCAAGTTGAGATTATGGAAGCAGTAGATGGGAAAAATGCTTTAGACGTCTGTCACCAAAACACAGACATTCAACTCATTTTACTTGATATCGAAATGCCCATAATGGATGGAGCTGAATTTTTAAAACTTTATATTAAAGATAAATCTCTACCTAAAATCCCTATAATAGCCGTTTCTTCTAATGATTTACGTATTAAAGAAATACTTAATTTAGGAGCAGATTCATTTCTTATGAAACCAGTTACAGAAGAAAAACTTTTTGATGCCATAAGAGAGTCACAAATCTCTTAACCTCTTCTCTTTTTAACTTTAGCACTTTCTTTTTTAGCACTTTCTTTCTTTGGCTTTCCTATAAAGCCATCTCGTTTGGTAGTCTTTCGTTTTTTACCTGTATTGACCTTAGACTTCTTTCGTCCAAACGCGCCATCAGTTTTTTTCTTAGTATCAACTGCTTTTCGCGCACCACGCTGTACTTTTTCAACTTTAGGAGTATAGTCTTCTATCTCTTCACGGCTAATCTGTTTACCCATTAATTGCTCAACATCTCTTAGTGCAACTTCTTCTTTAGGAGAGACAAGTGTAATTGCCAGTCCACCTTTACCTGCACGTCCCGTTCGCCCTATTCTATGGATAAAATCACCTGTTACATGGGGAATATCATAATTCATTACCACTTCTAAGTTCGGAATATCTAATCCACGTGCTGCAATGTCTGTAGCAACTAATACCCTAACCTTACCTTCTTTAAAAGCCTCTAAAGCACGTGAACGTACTCCTGAGCTTTTATCTCCATGAATGACTGATGTTTTTAAACCACTTAAGTTTAACTCTTTGGCAACATCATCAGCCTCTTCTTTTTTACGTGTAAAGACCAAAACTTGTGTATAATTTCTAGAACCAATAATAAATGAAAGCAACTCCATTTTACGTTCTTTAACTACAGGATGGACAACCAATTTAACCGTCGATGCTGAAGTACCCATACTATCGACTTCTATCAATTTTGGTTTATGTAAAATTTCTGTTGCTAATCGTTTAACAGAACCCGATAGCGTTGCAGATATTAAAATATTTTGTCGTTTTTTAGGTAGCCTACTTATAACCTGTAGTACCTCATGTTGAAATCCCATATCTAAAATAGTATCAGCCTCATCGAGTACCAAGTATCTTACAGCTTCAACATTAATATTTTTTTGAAGTATATGCTCTAACAAACGTCCAGACGTAGCCACAATAATATCTGTACCACTCTTCAGCCTATTTACCTGCGAAGTCATATTTGCACCACCATAAAGTACCACTGACTTTAAAGATGTATATTTTGCATATGCTTGAAAACTCTCATAAACTTGCCTGGCCAACTCACGTGTAGGAACAACAACAATAGCACGAAGATGATGTTTATCAGAAGAAGTATGTTCTGCTAAATCATGAATAATAGGTAGTGCAAACCCTGCTGTTTTACCTGTCCCTGTTTGAGCACCAGCCATAACATCATCACCAGCTAATACAGTAGGAATTAATGCCTTTTGTATGGGTGTTGCACTATCGTAACCCTTCTCTTTTAATGCCTTTATAATCTCTGATGATAACCCAAGCCCTGATAATGACATTTCTACTCTTTATTTTTAAGCAATTATAACGTATTAAATATCTAATGAATAGGAGTCATAAGCTAGGAGTTCATTTTTTTCTATGGTGTTTTTTAAATTTTCTATATACTCATCTCCCAATTCAGAATAATTACCCAACTCCTTTATTAGGACTAAAGGATCTTGACTTTCTAAACGTTTTTCTCTAAATTCCTTATAAGCCTCTTTGGTCGACAACATCAAAAAGTAATCAAATATTGACTCTTCAACATTCATATACTTTTTAAGGTATATGGTTTTAGTACCTCTTTTTTCTGAAGCTGCTATACGTTTTTCATGTTCATAAAATGACCAAATACCAAATACATTATTTGCTTTTTCAAAAAATCTAGAAGTTCCCCAACCACTTTCAATAATTGCTTGAGCTATCACTATACTCGTTGGATGCAACTCCATCTTATTGTAAAGTTCATCTATATTTTTAGCTTTAAATATATGTCTTTTCTTTGCTAGCCATAATGTCTCTTTTTCAGAAAAATGCTCACGACTTAAAAGTTCTCTTACCTTTTTTCTCTCTTCGGCTATTCTATGTTTTGCCACTAAGATAGAAGGAATCAACATATCAATAAATATTTTTTTCTTATTCTTAATACTCAGTTCAGATAACTTAATACTTTTTGTATAAATAACTGGTTTAACATTTTCATTTTCTATGGATACAATATCAAGTTTTGAATTAGGGCTTACATGTACTAAAACATCCTCTAAAACTAAAGGCTTGGCTATCTCTTTTATTGGCTCTATTTTTGATTTTACAGAAGTTTTTGTCCTAATCTTATTAGGAAAAGTAGTTAAGGTATTTAACTGAGGAGTATTATTATTCGTTGCTTTTGTATCATTCATACTTAGATATATAGCAAATATAAGTAGCTGAATGACAAGTAAAACAACTAAATAATAAATTATTCTATTTAAACTCACCTTTTTTCCTTATTTAAATAATATAAATATATAAGTTTTAACTATATCTAAATATTAATTAAATAATAATTATTATTGTTTAATTTTAATACTGAAGTCTTCATATGTTATACTTATCTTACTATAGGAAATAATTATGGAAAAGCAAAACCTTTCACGTCTTCATGGGCTAGATATATTTAGAGGTCTTGCTATCATATTCATGATACTCTATCATTTCACCTATGATTTAACACTTTACAATATGGTTCAACTCGACATGAATCATGCACCCTACTTATTAGCCATTCGTTATACCATCATGAGTATGTTTCTACTAAGTGTAGGCATGAGCTTAACTTTAGCCCATCAAAAAACCATTTATTGGCATAAGATTGCTAAGCGTTCACTACTACTAGCCCTTTCTTCTTTCGCCATAACCATTTCAACCTATATTGTCTTCCCTAACTCTTGGATTTATTTTGGAATGCTACATTTTATACTTATAAGTTCTATACTTGTTTTACCTCTTCTAAAGTTCCCAAAAACTACGCTACTGTTTACACTACTTATACTTATTGGTTCATTTACAGGACTCTTACACATGCATCATTTATTTGCATTACTACAAGAGCCTTTATCCTTACCCTCACCTATGTCACAAGATGTGGTTCGATTGTTTCCATGGTTAGCTGTTGTACTCATAGGTATAGTCGTTGTACAACATAAATGGCACGAGAAACTATTTAAACATCAACTCTTCAACATGAAGTACTCTATTAACAAAGTATTAAAAAAGATAGGTCGACACTCTTTACTTATCTACCTTATTCATCAACCCATTATTTTCTTAGGGTTCGACTTATATGTTAAATTTTCTTCAAAACAATAGATTGACGTACTGAATAATAATCATACACCTTAGCCCAATCTAATGAAGTTAT
>CACVAR010000381.1 GCA_902727905.1 uncultured Sulfurovum sp.
GAATAAATGTTCTTGGGTTTCTCTCCAAAAAAGGAATATTAAAATCATTTATTGCTGAAGGTCGAGTCAATAGCGATAAAGTCATTGAAGTCTTTGATGACTTTGTTAAAACTTTAGATAAACCAACCATTGTGGTTTTAGATAATGCCTCATTTCATAAGAGTAAAAAGTTTAAAGCCAATTTACCTAGATGGTCAAACAAAGGCTTAACCCTTTTATATCTTCCTCCTTATTCTCCTGAACTCAATATTATTGAAACCCTTTGGAGGTTTATGAAATATGTTTGGATTGATTATTCGGCTTATTTGAGCTGGGATAATATGATTCTTTATATCCAAAAAATATTTAATAATTATGGTAAACATTATAGGATAAACTTTTCTTAGTGTTTCATTCTTATTGGCTACTTAGCAGCTATTAAACTTCCTGTTCTATCTTTTGTATAATATTCTATTTGTGGATTTCTCAATAAGCTTAAAAAAAAGTCAAAAAAGTCTTCTTGTAGCAAATGTCTAACCATATATACAATCTGAAACAATATACCATCTGCATTTTTATGTAATAAAAGAAACAACCACTTTTTTAGCTCTTCGTTAAGTAAAATAATTCTTTCTTCTGATAAATCCTCTTCTACCATTTCATGTGTACACATAACAAATAAGGAGAGTTCATAAAAACCAACAATATCACGAGGTTCTTTCTGAATCTCAGCCAATAAAAACTCTTTGTTTTTAGCTAAGCCAGCCCAAAAAGTAAAAAATACTTGAAAATGAGGATAAAACTTCCATTTTTGTATCACTTTTTGCTGTTTTTCCAAGGAAAGTGTATTGACATAATAAGATGCAAAGTACTCTTGAAAAGTAAGATGTGGAAATTCAAATTGATTATCCAAAATATCTTTTTCAATACAATCAAACTTCAAAAAACCAGCATAGATTACACTATTTTCAAAAGTATCAATCTCATTATCAAGAAGAACATCTTCAATAAATCTTCCATCAAAAAGTATAACTTGCTGTTTTAACCCTTCAAAAGCAATTTTTCCTAAAACCTCTTGAATATTTTTTCGATTTTGACGTTTATAGACACGTTTATCATCTTTGTTAGCAGAATGATTTTTTAAAATGTATTCTACTACATCATGATACAGCTCAGTCATTGTCATAGAAGATGTGAAGACTTTATTGAATTCAAATTTATCTTGCCATAATGTACAAATTATCTCTAGCATCAATGGAATATAAGCTATATGCTTAATACCAATACTGGTCTTTAAAAACTTCTCAATATAATTCTGAGCATTATCATCCGTAAACCCTATCGTCTCAAAATGTTCATCAACCCTAAAGTCATTTCTTTGGTACCCATATGGTCGAGAAGTAATAATGTAATGACTTAAACCAACTTTTTCAATTTCATCTCTAAGTAGTCTTTTCTTCTCTTCAACCAGTTCATCATAACCATCAAAAAGAAAAAGTATTTTAAAATTGTTATGCTTAAAATCAAAGTCGATATCATCTTCATCTTGACTATAATAGTTGTCTTTAATTGCACCTTTCAAGCCCTTATTCTTCCACTCTATAAGAGCAATGTAAATTACATAGTCAAACTCTTGATAAAGCTCTCCCTTTGCCCACATATAGGCTATATATTTACAAAGTGTCGTTTTCCCAATACCAGCTTTACCATAGACAAGTGATTTTTTAGACTTTTTGATAAGCTCCTCAATACTTATTGGCTCTTTAGGTTTATAAATTTCCTCATAACTACTTAAAAAAGATTCTCGTGAAATCAATTTTTTATTATCTTGTTCATCCTTTTCATTTTGAATAATGGCTAAATTAATATAAATATCTTCAATAGGTTTTTTATGATTATTTATTAAAAAAGATATTTTTTGGAAGCTATTTTCATAGTACTGATGTAATACATCTTTAAAACCTAATACACTCAACTCCCATTTTAAGTTCTGTTCAAAAAAATATTTCGAAATATCTTGTGATTGTTCAGATACAAAAAGAGACTCAAAAAAACTTTTAGTTCGCCACTCTATTTGAATATCTAATTCTTTCCCTTTCTGTTCTGTTTCTATTTTTGCTTGAGGTTCTTTTTGTCCTTGTCCCAGTCCAAACTCTGAATTGGTATAAAAAATAATTTTAGTGATATTAGGATTATCTCTTTTAGCTTTTTCTACCATAGATAGTAAATCAACTTTATACGTAGAGAGACTTTTTCCATAAAATTTTGACTGCCAACCTATAACCTCATCAGTGACTTAAATAGGTTCTGTCTCAATAGCTGGATGATTGGTATAACGATGTATTCCATAAGGTTGGTTATACTCTTTAGAAAAAAGAAGATAACAAAACCACTCAAAAGTCCATTCAGGGTTATCACTAAATTTCGCCTTGAATATATTCCAATCGGGTTTGACTAACATTGTTTATTTCCTCGTATAATAAATTAAGAGTAAATGTACTTCTAAAAAGAAATATATTACTCTTGTAAGATTGAAGTACTAACTTCAAATCTTGTAACAATCACGGTCTATGACTGAAGATAAAACAACA
>CACVAR010000382.1 GCA_902727905.1 uncultured Sulfurovum sp.
CATCATCTTCAGAAGGATTATTGATTCGCTCATCATTTACATCAAAACCAAAAACTGTCGATTGAATATCATTCAAAAAGTCATTTTTTACCTCTTTTTGTTCTGATATTTTAACAACACCCTCTTCCTTATAAATCTGATAATAAACAGCTTCCATTCCAGCTCCTAAAAGAACTGTTGGACTGTGTGTTGTAACCATAAATTGAATTAAAGGAAAAGTTTCTCGTAACTTATTCATAAAACTGTATTGCCATTTTGGGTGAAGATGAAGTTCCACCTCATCAATTAAAACAACGCCTTGAAAATCAGCTATTTTTTCGACTTGTTGCTTCTCAGAGAGTCGTGCTATAAGATCACAGATAATCATGATAACCCCTTTATAGCCTGCTGATAATTGATCAAAGGAAACTTCTGAACCTTTCTCCGTAAAAGTTACTTTATCAGGTGATATATCTATTTGAATATCAGAATTTAAAAGGTGTTGTAGAAGCTCTTTTGCTTCTGCCACCGTTATAACATTTACTTTTTCTGACTGTTCACTGTAATCCAAATACTGTAACCACTTAATAGGACTTTTTAAATCGTATTCACCTTTAAAAAGGGTCAAATACCCTGAAACATCTTCTTTCATTTGACAATAGTTATTTCGTGATGCACCATAAGCCAATATATTGTTATAAGGTTTTTCAGAATTCTGAGTATACTCTTGTTTTTCACTGTCAATCACAGAAAGGGTATAATCTGACTGACTTTTAACCAAATCAAAAACATCACCCTCTTTTACTCCTGCTAATGCAATGACTATAGATTGAAGAAGTAAACTTTTTCCATCTCCATTTTCTCCAACTATATAAATTTCTTTTTTAGTTTTTAAATCTTTTAAATCTAATCCTTTAATACTAAAAAAATTTTTTATACTCATTGTATCTATAGTAATAAATGCCATTATTTTCCTCTTTAATCCTATAAGCCTTTCGGCAAAAATTTAATTTTATACAAATTTTTATTAACGGTGGGTTCAAAACCCACCCTACGGTTACCTTAAATGTATTTTATCATATTCTTATATTGCTAACAAAGCCTGAACTCTTCTTTCAATAAACCCCTCAATAACCTTCAAACGCTTTGCAGGCAAGTTATACGTCGGATGCTTTTCAAATTTAAAATTAATGAGTTTACGCACTTTCTTTTTTTCTCTCATTGTCATAACAGAAGTGGCAAAGGTCATAAAGTCACCAGCGTTCTTCATTCCTTTAATTTTTGCAAAGTCATCAACTCTCTCTAAATCATCTTCCATTGCATCATAAAAAAGCGAAAGCCCATTGTCAAAAATGGGTGCTGATTTAACAATCTTATTGGTTTTATTATCTACTAAAACACCAAAATTTCCAAAGTGTCTGTCTGTATTAACAATAATAACATCAAAAATAATCATATCTATCAATGCCTCATAAAACTCTTCACCTAAATTTTCATAATACGCCAAAACAGCATCCCAACCACCACTACTAACTAAACGATAAATAGGAACAAATGAATATTCTTTAGACGAAAAAAGTTCACAGACAGAATTGACTTCACCTTTCCATTTTGCCAAGGAGTAAGAAGTAACATCTAATCCCATTACTTTAGCTATTTGAAAAGCATAAAATTCTGAATAAGGCTCATTTCCACAATTAGCACAACCTTTTGAACCCGACTTATAAAGAAAAATACCTTTACGTTTTAGAGGATCTTTACGCCAAGCTTTGGCTAACATACCATTAGTTGTAAACTCAGGACTCGATATAAACCCTTGTCCTTTGACACTACCATAACCTGTGTAAGCTAGAAGAGAAAGCGTTTTATTGAAGTCATTATCATAAAGATTATAATCAGAAAATAAACCTTCAAAATCTTCTTCAACTATCCAATAACAATCATTTAGAGAAAGACTTTTAGAGATATTTACAATGCCTTCTATATCATCAAAACTGAGATTTAATTCTACGAGTACTTTATAAACATATTCTCTATTTTTAGGAATGGTTCTAGACTTTATCCATGAAAGTAATGCACTATCTTCTAAATTTAGATTTAAAGGGAAAAAAGTTTTATTAGTCTTATACACCTCAAGTATTTCAAGGGTAGTACCAGCACGAGGAGTTTTATTAAACGTAAATTTTATGAGGTTATTATCAAAATGTTTTAGAATATAATTCATATTTTAATCCTCCTACGTTTTACTAAGCCTTTCGGCGAATGTTTTATCTTATGCCAGTTTTTATGAATGGTGGGTATGACCCACCCTACAGATTATAATGGTTTTTGTGCAATCAGTAAAGTAGAAATACCCATCGAAAAACTCTTCGTATATTTCATCTCAAATCCAGCTGTTTTTAACTCTTCTTCTAACATTTCAGTCGTTAAAAACTCTTCAATAGAGTCAGGTAAGTATTTGTAAGCAGCGTAATTTTTAGAAATGAGTCCACCTATTCTTGGTAAAACTTTTTTCATACCAAAATCAACCACTTTAGAAATAGCACCTGACTTTTCTTGTTTGGTAAATT
>CACVAR010000383.1 GCA_902727905.1 uncultured Sulfurovum sp.
TAAAAAGTATAAAAAAGTTCATAGTTTTTACAACTATTAGGTTCAGGTACAATCATTCCATAAGTTTCAAATAACATCTATTTCCTTTTAGATTTTAAATAATATTAAAATTATAACTGATTCTAATGGTAAATATGTAATAATAACTTATCTTGACATACCAAATTACACAACGAAGCTGTAAGGTATGAGAAGTCTAACTTCTACAAGTGGCTACGCTCTGCCGTATGAGCGACCATCTTTTAAAACCACTCTATCCCAATCGGTGCATTTTCTTCATACTCTTTTAATTGTTTTTCATATCTTCTAATTTCAGTACGATATATGAGATAAGATGAGACTAAAAATCTATCTGTACTATTACTTTCTTTTCGGATAATGATTAAAAAATCTTTTTCACTATGCCACAGTATTAAATTTACTCTATTTCCTCTTTTTTGATAAAAATGCTTTACTTGTACATCAGTCTGCCAATTATCAATAATAGTTTTTATCCAATGAATTCGTTTAGCTCGTGCAATATCATATTTACGATTTTTTTCTTTGGCATCTAAACATGGGTTATTCCTAGCTCTAGGGTTTCTTTCATCTTTCGTAATAATATGCCAAAAACGTTCGGGCTTAGGTATTCGTCCAAAAGGACAGGGGCAACAGTTCTCTTTTTTAACATTAATCAGATAGCTTTGAGTATCTTTTGTTAAATAGGTTTCATTGTCAATAAAATCTTGTTTGAAAATAGTAAACAGTTCTTCAACACTTGTTATATTGAGCGTTGATAGTGACATGGAAGTTAAAATTATCATTTTTACCCCAAGTACCATCTAAAGATATTAAATTTATTTATCCAGGGAGCAGTAGCAACCAAAGGATAGCCCAATTTCTTTTCGATATAATCAATAATAAAAAGTTTAATTTCACTCTTTTTCTCAATATCAATTCTATTTTTATACCCGATTGCTCCTATAAAAATATCACAAAGTTGTAAGATTTGAGACTCTTGTGATTGAATAATATATATGTCACACTTTTTCGTGTGTTGCCCTAAAGTTTTTTCTAGCTCTTTAATTCTCTTACCCCCATTAATATCTTTATAGTCAAGGTAGATTTTATATTCATCAGAAGGGTTCATAAAATTTCTCATTGTATAAAAGTACACTATATAATAAAACTCATCATGTGATTTTCTATATATTTCATGCACATTATCTTTCTTATTAGGAATAAATGTTGCTTTAAATTTCATTTCATGTTCAAAAAAATAATCTATTAATTCCATATAGAACTCTTTTTTTGAATTAAGAAGTTTTGTCCATTTTAATTCATTAAAATAATTATATTTATGTTTTAAAAATTTAATATCACGATTTATCTGTTCAACTTCATCTTCTTTAACTAAAATTGCCCCATTGACCATCAGATTGGATTTTGTATTTAGTAAATGATTACTTTCATCACAAAATATTTTATATTTCATCTATAGAACTTTCAATTTAATATTTTTATTATTTTATCTAAATAGAACTTCTCTCTAACCTTTTAATCAACAACAAAAATACAATCCCCAACATAAAAATAACAGGTTTTTACTAAATGATAAAACTAGAGACAAGCATGTTTGTTGTGAAACTGAGATTGCTGGGAAGTTGGGGTTGAGGTGAGAAGCTGTCAATGTGTATATGCAAGAAGTCTAATAAAAATACCCCAAAGGCAAAGCCACACACTGTTCATTGATATGTAATACATTTTCACCCATGTAAAGAACAATTCCAAAAACATTTTTAGAAGAATTTTTCTGATAATCCATGATATGCCTAAAATCATCTTTCCCTACTTTTGAGGAAGACTTAACCTCTATGGCAATAATCTCATTATTTCGCTGGAGTATAAAATCTATCTCTTTTTTATCACTGGTGAGATAGTGGTAAATCTGTGTATCATCCATTGTAAAACCAATATGTTTTAAAAGCTCATTGAAAACAAACGTCTCTACTAACGCTCCTTTATAGGAAGATTTTTCAAACTGTTCAATGGTATAAATTCCTAAAAAATAACTCATAATCCCCGTGTCATTCAAAAAAATCTTTGGAGATTTGACAAAACGTTTTCCAATATTTTCAAAAAATGGTCGAACAGTATAAAGCTGAAAGGTTTGCTCTAAAATAACCAAATAATTTTCACAAGTCTCAACACGTACTCCCACCTCTTTCGCAATTTTTGACTTATTTAAAAGAGTTGTACTTCTCGGAGCAATAATATTTACAAATCTAAAAAAACTGTCCATATCTCTAAAGTCACCTAAATCACGAGCATCCCTTTCAATATAAGTACTCACATAAGATGAAACCCAAAGCTTTTTTTCCAATGGTGTTTCGAGTTCTTGAACATCAGGATAACCACCTCTTAATATATCTTCTACTATTCTATCTGTGGCTATTTTCTCAGTAGAAAAGTCATGAGCAAAAAGCCGATCTACAATATTTTCATCAGCTTTATTGGCTCTTTCTTTAATACTTAAGGGATATAAGTCAATCTCTATAATT
>CACVAR010000384.1 GCA_902727905.1 uncultured Sulfurovum sp.
GCAGGGTGTAATGACTTGGGATATATGTATGAACATGGAAAATATGTAAAAGGAAATTTACATGAAGCAATGTCTCATTATGCGAATGCTTGTGATATGGGTGAATCTTCAGGATGTAATAACTTGGCACATATCAAAGAGAAAAAAGGTAATATTATTTCTGCTAAGCAACTCTATAAAAAAGCATGTCTATTAGGGGATAATCATAGTTGTAATAAACTTGAAGATGTATTAGGAAGTAGAATTAATGTAATTCAAAATGAACGGGCGTTAAATGAAGCTATTAGTGCTTGTACAAGGTCAACCCATGGTGGAATTATGTGTTATAGAGTTGGACTTTACTATGAAAGTAAAGATGAGTCAGATAAAGCTCGAGATTTCTTTGAAAAAGCGTGTGAAAGAAAACAAAGTCAAAGTTGTAAACATTTAGGAGATTTATACCAAGGTCAGTAAAATAAACCTTGGTATAGCATGATTACTCAGCTTCTAGTATTGCACCAGAACTAGCGTTGGTAACCAATGATCTATATTGTTTTAACCATTTACTTGTAAGTGGTTTTACAAGTGGTTTAAAGTTAGCTTTTCTTGTTGCTATCTCTTCATCTGTAAGATTTACTTGTAAAATATACTCATCAACATCAATGTGAATTTCATCTCCATCTTCAACGAGTCCTATCATTCCACCTTCGGCAGCTTCTGGTGAAACATGACCAATACTTGCTCCACGCGTAGCCCCAGAAAAACGACCATCAGTGATAAGTGCTACAGAAGCACCAAGACCCATACCCATAATAAGTGAAGTAGGTGCTAACATCTCTTGCATACCTGGACCACCTTTTGGACCTTCATAACGAATAACTACTACATTTCCAGCTTTAACTTTACCGTGAATAATTCCTGAAACAGCTTCATCTTGTGAGTTGAAACAAACAGCTGTACCTGTAAAGGCACGGTCACCAGTAATCCCAGCAGTTTTAATAACAGCACCTTGCTCAGCTAAATTTCCATAAAGAACAGCCAGTCCACCTACCTCAGAATAAGGGTTGTCAATGGTATGGATAATATTAGTATCAACAATCTCAGCACCTGCAATACGTTCTTTAAGTGTTTGCCCTGTAATGGTTAGGTTATCAAGAAGAACTTCACCACGCTTGTCCATTTCGTGCATTACAGCAGAAACACCACCAGCCTTATCAATGTCTTCCATATGGACTGTACTTAAACTAGGACTGATTTTTGCAATATGTGAAACACGTTTAGAGATACTATTGATATCAGCCAAATTAAAATCTACATCAGCTTCTCTTGCAATGGCTAACATATGTAAAACAGTGTTTGAAGAACCACCCATTGCCATGTCAACTGCAAAGGCATTTCTAATGGCATTTTCATTAAGTATATTCTTTACATTATATATAGCTGAGGATTTCTCTCCCATAAGTGCAATTTCACAGACACGTCTAGCAGCTTTCCTATAAAGTTCTTCACGTTCTTTGGTTAAAGCCAAGATGGTTCCATTTCCAGGAAGTGCAATTCCCATTGCTTCCATTAAGGTATTCATTGAGTTTGCTGTAAACATTCCAGAACAAGAACCACCACTTGGACAAGCATTACACTCAATGTCTGTTAACTCTTCTTCTGTAATCTGACCAGCTTCAAATTTACCAACAGCTTCAAATGCAGTTGCAAGGTCAATAGGTTCACCATCTTTAGTATAACCTTTAGCCATTGGACCACCTGAAACAAATACGGTAGGTACATTAACACGTAAAGCACCCATAATCATTCCTGGTACAATTTTGTCACAGTTAGGAATAGCTATCATTGCATCAAGTTTATGTGCATTCATAACAGTTTCAATTGAGTTTGCGATAATCTCACGGCTTGGTAAAGAAAACAACATTCCATCATGTCCCATAGCAATTCCATCATCTACACCAATGGTATTAAATTCAAATGGAACACAACCAGCTTTTTTGATTTCGTCTTTAATAATCTCAGATACTTTATTTAAAAAGAAATGTCCGGGGATTATTTCTATAAAAGAGTTGGCTACACCAATGAATGGTTTATCAAAATCTTCGTCTTTTAATCCAGTTGCTCTAAACAGTGAACGGTGAGGTGCTCTGTTATGTCCTTTTTTTACTATATCACTTCTCATTTTTTTCCTTGTTAATACTTTTTTATAAATTTCAAAAATTATATCGTAAAATCATAAATCTATATAATATAGTTTTCGATATGTATATATGGGGAATATGATAGGATGTATTGGTATGGTTTTTGAGCTTTTTTATAAATTTTTACTAAATTTACAAAAAAGCTTTACAAAGAAAAAAATCTTGGTTATAATCGCACTCCAATTTAAAAGTAATGGACACCAAATAGGTGAAAATGCGAGAATAGCTCAGCGGTAGAGCATAACCTTGCCAAGGTTGGGGTCGGGAGTTCGAACCTCCTTTCTCGCTCCAGTACATTTAAGTTATGTTATTTAAATTTTAATCTTTAGTTTTGGTGTCCAATTATGCCCGGGTGGTGGAATTGGTAGACACAGGGGACTTAAAATCCCCCGATCATTGCGATCGTGCCGGTTCAAGTCCGGCCCCGGGCACCATTAACTTTTTTACAAAAGTAAAACTGGAGCCATCGCCAAGTTGGTAAGGCCGTAGATTGCAAATCTGCTATTCACCAGTTCGAGTCTGGTTGGCTCCTCCAAAACAAAAGAGTTTTAATTTTACTATTATCTTTATTTAAGATAATATTTTTCAAATTAAGCACTTGCTTAATTAATGTCGGGAGATGTCAGAGTGGTCGAATGTGCCGGATTTGAAATCCGGTGAGGGTTATACCTCCGGGAGTTCGAATCTCCCTCTCCCGGCCATATTTTTAAAAAATCCAATTTTTTCCATAAAATTTTACTTTTTCATTTAGCATTTGTTAATTATTTATATAATTTTTAAAAAAGTAACACTTTTTTATGTTTTTTACTAAAGCCCACCATTTAAGCCTTTAACCTCCCCTTAAGTTAACAAAAACGAATAGTAATTTATTTTTTCACACTATAAATGAATGAAAAGTAAATGAAACATAAAAAAATATGAAAAATATCAAGAAAGGATAAGCTTCCTACTGTTATCATGATGATGTAAATTTATTAGATTGATGAGTTTTCTTGAAGAATACTTACTTTGCTTTTAAATGCAAACATAAAGGAGAAAATGTGAAAATTACAAAATTAAGTTTAGCAGCAATAGCTGCAATGACTATTACTACAGGTGCTATGGCAGAAGGTTGGGCTCATACTGGTCAAGCAGTAGCTTATACTCAGACAGTTGATCAGAGTGGAAACGGTGACTTATTTGGAAGTGATTCAACTTATGGAGCAGTTGGTTTACAACTTGGTGCAGTAAATAAAAATCTTTTTAATGGTGTTGGTGCTGGTGTAGAGGTTTCTGGTATTCATAATGATGATGGTCAAGCTGGAGGATTCTACGGCGGTGGAGGAAATGCTGGTACAACTTCTGGTGGTGTTACACAAGCTTATTTAACTTACGGTGCAGGAAATACTTCATTTAAACTAGGTAGACAACAACTTCCTAAGTCACTTTCTCCATTTGCATACAGTGAAGGTTGGCAAATATTTAAAAATACTTATGATGCAGCACGTGTAGTTAATACAGATATTGAAAATACTACTTTAGTGTATGCTTATGTAAAAAATAGTAACAGATCTGTTGGTGCTTATGCTGATGAAGATTCATTTACAGGTTTAGCTGCTGGAGCTATTAATGATGGTGTACATATGATTGCAGCTTCAACTAAAGCTATTCCTAATGCAACAGTAACAGGAACTGCTTATCAGACTTCTGATGTTACAACTTATGGTGATACAACTGTCCTTTGGGTTGATGCAAAGACTAAAGTAGGTCCTGTAGGTGTAGCGCTTCAAGGTGGACAAATGTCTGTAGATGCAGCTGGGAGAGATGACACAAGTGCATTTGGTGCAAAAGTATCTGGAAAAGCTGGACCAGTTAATCTTTCTTTAGCTTATTCAAAGGTAGGTGGTGATGGTACTGGTCTAGGTGTTACTAACTTAGGAACAGGCGTAAAATCTCCACTTTACACACAAATGGTACTAAACAACGTTGGACAATACCATGCACGACAAGGGGCAGAGTTTACAAAACTATTTGCAACAACTAAAGCAGGTGGTGGTACTGTAAAAGCTGGATATGGTATGGGAACAAATGACAATAATAGTGCTACTGATTATTCAGAATTTGACTTAATGTACGTTAAGAAACTTACTCCAAATACAAAAGTATTTGCTGCATACGTAAGAACAAATGATGATGGTGCTGCTGCAACTGGTAGTATTCCAAATGATAATAACTTTGTACGTGTATGGGGAAGATACTCTTTCTAGAGACTTCTTTATTTAAAGTGTACTGAGGTACACTTTAAGAGTTTCTTTCAACTCTTATTTTCCATCTCTTTTTGAGATGGAAGCTTCTTCTTTTATTTTTTAAATCCCACAACCATTTTTGTTTATATGAAAAGTTCCAATATATTCACAATCCTTACATTCGAATGTTAGCATTTTAGGACCTGAACATCCATTAGATCTTTGATCTATTAGTTCTATACTTTCTTTATGGCATTTAGGGCATATCCCATCTTGTATGGCTTTTAGATTTTCTTTCTTCTCACGCATAAAATACAAGTAACTTAGGATCAGTCCTGAGCCAAGAAGTAGAAGAAAAAAGAGTAGATAAAAATTCATTTTATTCCTTTAAAATTTATTGTGCATATTCTATCTTAAATAATAAAAAGTTAATAGAAAAACAATTTTTATATTAACTCTAAATATTTATTATATTTAAAGTTATAATATAATTTTTTATGTTAAAATTTATTATAAATAAAAATAAAAGGCTTTGCAGTGACAAAAAAAGAAAGATTTATGCATGTTCTTAAAACATTTGAAACACCTGTAACTGTATCAACATGGGCAGGTAGGGTAGTAGAGCAATACCCTTCAATTTTAAACCAGATTAATAGTACGACCAATGAACCTATGACATTAAGGTCATTAGCAGCAAGTATGAGTTTAAAAGTTTCAAAAGGTGAATTTTCAGAAATTAAAATATTAGAGCTTAGACCATACAGACAAGTAATGTATATCCCTGAGAATAAAAAAGATGATTTATTAAAAAAGGAGTTGCATAAAGATATAGAATCAATACTAGTTGAGGAAAAAATAGTTGAAGACAAAAAGAAATCAACTGAATCTGATAGATATAGACTTGAGGAGTTAGAAAATATTACAGCACAACTTAATAGATACTTTTCTTTAAACTTTGTATTGCATCATGCTTATTCGCTAACTAGGGGTACTAAGTGCGGTAAGCACCATGCTAATAATTTACAACTTTTAACACAGGAACATAGTAACATCAAAAAGGATGGAGAAAAAAAATTTTCAATAGATGAGCAAAAGGCTTATCTTAAACGTATTATATCTGTTCATATGATGATTGATAAAAGTATCGATATAAACTTAACAGATGAAGTACTTGAAATGTTATTGGATAGATTAGAAAAAGTTTATTAAGTTTTATGTGGCTGAGAGGAAGGGATTCGAACCCTCGGTGAGTTACCCCACACAGACGTTCCAGGTCTGCACCTTCGACCACTCGGACACCTCTCAACAGTTAGCTTTGTAAGCTAGGAGTGGAATTATAGCGAATAGTATTTAATATGGGATAAATTTAATCTTCTATAAGTAATCTTTAGCTATCATCTGCTCGCTCCTTTTAGACCTATGCAACGACATTGGTGGACAACGGGTCAGGATGGGAACATAGCAGCCCACCCACCCTTGCTGTGTGCCGTAGGTATCTGGAAGGAGTACTTTCTCCTTTTTTTACTTTCTTGATGATTATCAATTTTATTTTATATTAGCTATGCTAGAATTTATTAAAATTTATTATATAGGGTCATTTTTATGAAAATAACATTCCAAAAAGCATTATTAGTGTTAATGATATCAAGTACAACACTTGGGGCTACAAATCAGTTAGATTTTTCATCATTGGTAGATGAGTTTATGGATGAGAGTAATGTTTTAAAAAAGACTATCAATCTATCTGGTAAACAAAGAATGTTAACACAATACATGTCAAAATTGGTAATACAAATTCAACTTAATGTTCAAAAAAAAGAGAGTGCTGTGAAGCTAAAAGAATTAGCTTCTCTCTATGATACAACGTTAAAAGCATTCAAAAATGGTGACAGTAAGATGGGTATATCAAAAGCTACTAATAAAGAAGTTTTAGCACAAATTATTAAAATTGAAAAAGAATGGCAAGAATTTTCTCTACATATAGAAAATATTGCTAAAGGCAAAGATAATGGAAAATCATTTAAATATATTATGTCAAAGAATGAAGAACTTTTAAAGCTCTCTAATGGATTAGTAGAAGCTTATGAATCATCTAATACATCTTCAAATTATCTTGAAAAATCTAGATTAAGAGTAGTTAATGTTGCTGGTAGGCAGCGTATGTTGACACAAAAAATGACAAAAGAAAAACTTTTACTTTTACGAGGTGATAAAAGCTTTAGCCCTAAGTTGTTGAAGACAATAAAACTTTTTGATGACTCTTTAAAAGCCTTAATAAAAGGAGATGTAGGTCAACATATTACTAAAGCTACCAATGAGAAGATTGCGAAGCAACTCAATGTAGTTTCTAAAATGTGGAGTGAATTAAAACCTTTATATGAAAAAGAAAAGAACTCTGCGAAAGAAATGGCAGTTATTATTTCTAAGAATACATTACTTTTAAAAGAGATGAATACAATGGTTCAGTTAAGTGAAACAGAAGTTGAATATTAAATTTAACTTTCATCGTTAATTACTACCCATTCATAAAAGGGTAATGCTTCAAAAACTATATTTTCAATTCTAAATTCAAAATGTGTTCCAACCGTTATTATATAGACTTTTTTAATGTTTTGTTTTTTATAAGTGCTAAATCTATTATGAGCTTTTTTCCAGAAACTTTCTTCATTTTCAAATGGAGTAGGGAGTATTAGTTGGTCGAAGTGTGTTAGGTAAGCATTTATACCAAAGGATTTAAAAGGGACTTGATGTTTAACTAAAGAGAGTGCGACCATGGTCTCAAATTGTTTAGGAAAGCCCTGTGTTAGTGTTAAGTATTTTGCGAGTGCAAAGTCAAAGAAAAGTAGTTTTTTTTGTTTAGGGTTTTCTATGTCGTGAATGAAAGTTATAATACCTTTTTCAGTAAAAGATTTTATTTGTTTATAGATTAAATCTTTTGAAATTTTATAACGCTCTTTTGCATGGGTATAGAGTTGAAAGGTTGTAACGGTAGCCCCATTAAAATGTGCCAATACCCCTAGTAATTTCTGTTCTGATTCATTGAAGTGACTTAATATGAAGTTTAAAAATAGCTGCTCTTTTGGTGTTGAGTGAATGGCAAGGGCAGGTAATGTACCTTGACGTAGAAAATGATTAAATATTTGTTTTTCTGTTCCTCTTTTCTGAAAAGAAAAAAACTCCTCATAATCTAGTAGGGGTAATTCTAGTTTTTCAATCTCTTCATCATATTCATAGTAACTGGATGAAAGAATGATAAGTTGTTTAAGCTTAGGTAATACTTCAAAATATTCATGCTCGTAATGATCCAGCACTAAGTAGTCAATATTATTAGCATTAATAAAGCCTTGAACATCTTCCTCCATAATATCACGAAAAGCAAATTTTGGATCTTGAAAATCAATATACAAAACATTTTCAGAATCGTAATTCATGAGATAGTCAAGTACTAAAGAAGTTTTACCTGAAGCTGGAGATCCATAGATAAAGATTTTTTCTTTATTGGAGATATTAAATTTTCTTGGATGATAGTTGTCAATTTCATTGTTTCGATCATAAAAGTATTCTAGTAGCTGCATGGTGAACTCTTTATTAATTTTAGAAAGAATATCATATTTCCTTTTAAAAAGGAAATAAAATAACATTTTAGACAAAAAATAGCATAAAATACACCTCCAATAAAAGTAAATATTGATACAATTCGGCTCCAAAATTTAGTTAGGAGCTAAAAGTCCATGTGAAAACATCGATTGCTAGTAACCTAACGAGTTCTTTATAAGGTAAATTAAATGGAAAAAATTAGACTTAAGCTTAAAGCTTATGATCATCGTGTTTTAGACAGATCAGTTGCTTCTATTGTAGAAGCTGTTAAACGTACAGGTGCTGAACTTAGAGGGCCAATCCCAATGCCAACTAAGATTAAAAAGTACACTGTTCTTAAATCTCCTCACGTTAACAAAGATGCGAGAGAGCAATTTGAGATTAGAATTCACGGAAGAATGATTGATATTGTTTCAGCTACTTCGGACACTATAGATTCACTTATGAAACTAGACCTGGCTCCAGAAGTTGATGTTGAAATAAGATCAATGGATCAATAGGAGTAGATGATGGAATTTATTATTGAAAAAGTAGGTATGAGCAGAACTGTTACCGTACCAAGTGTTCCTGTAACACTTTTAAAAGTTATCGAAACTAAAGTATGTGAAGTGCGTGAAGATGGTAAAGCACTTGTGTCTTACCACAGCAGCAAGAAAATCAATAAAAGTATCGAAGGTCAACAGGCTAAATTCGGTATCGACAAAGAGTTTAACAAGTTCATGACAATTGAAGTTGCAGAAGGTACAGAATCTGGAGATTATTCTACAGAAGTACTTGCTAGCGCTGAATTGGTTAAAACTTCTTTAAACACTAAAGGTCGTGGTTTTTCAGGTGGTATGAAGCGTCATAACTTCGGTGGTGGACCAGCATCTCATGGTCATAGATTTGGTAGAAGAATTGGTTCAATCGGTAATGCTGAGTGGCCAGGTCGTGTACAACGTGGTAAAAAAATGCCAGGTCAGTACGGAAATACTCAAGTTACAGTTAAAAATGATGTTATTTCATTTGATGCTGAAAATGGAATCTTAGTATTAAAAGGTTCAATCCCTGGTCACAATGGTGCACGTGGATTGGTAAGGATTGTTAAATAATGAGCGCAACAGTAATTAAAACAAATGACCTTCCAGAGTCATTTTCAGACATTAACCCACATAACCTTTACTTGTATTGTAAATCTTATGCTGCTGGACTAAGAGCAAATACTGCACAAGCTAAAAACCGTTCAATGGTTCGTGGTGGTGGTAAGAAGCCTTGGGCTCAAAAAGGTGGAGGACGTGCTAGAGCAGGTTCTGTAAGATCTCCAATCTTTGTTGGTGGTGGTGTTGCTTTTGGTCCTCAAAACAACCGTAACTACGATCAAAAAGTGAACAAAAAACAAAAGAAATTAGCACTTAACTTTGCATTAGCAGAGCTTGCAGCTAACGAAAAACTTTTTGTTATGGACAATGTACTGATTGAGTCTGGTAAAGCGAAAGATGCTGCTGCATTTGTAACTGAACTTGGACAAAGAGACGTACTTGTTGTTAAAGAACTTATTGATGACAAAACATTCCTTGCATTTAGAAACCTTCAAAATGCATACTTAGTTGAAGCAAATGAGCTTAACGCATACCTAGCAGCTGCTTATCACTCAGTGGTAATCGAAACGTCTGTTTGGGAAAAATTAACAAAAGAGAACTAAGATGGCAGATATTACAGATATTAAATCAATTTTGTACACAGAAAAAACACTTGCTATGCAAGAAGATGGTGTACTTGTTGTTCAGACCAGTCCAAGAATGACCAAAAATGGTCTTAAAGCTGTTTTCCAAGAGTACTTTGGTATTAAACCTTTGAGAGTAAATTCTCTAAGAGTTAATGGTAAAGTTAAAAGATTTAAAGGTATTGAAGGTAAAAGACCAGACTTGAAAAAGTTCTACGTATTTTTACCAGAAGATGCTAAAATTGATAGTTTAGCAGTGTAGGGAGCATACGATGGCAATTAAATCATATAAACCAACCACAGCAGGGCGTAGATATATTACTAACCTTGACTCTGGCGATATTACAGCTAAAGCTTCAGTTAGAAGTCTTTTGAAAAAACTTCCACGTTCAGCTGGTAGAAACTCAAATGGTAGAATTACCTCTCGTCACAGAGAAGGTGGAGCTAAAAAACTTTACAGAATTATTGACTTTAAAAGAAACAAGTTTGGTGTTGAAGGAACAGTAGCTACTGTTGAGTACGACCCATACAGAACTTGTAGAATTTGTCTTGTTAAATATACTGATGGTGATAGAAGATATGTTCTTCAAGCTAAAGGTATGAGCGTTGGTGACAAAATCATGTCAGCAGAGTCTGGTCTTGATATTGTGACTGGTAACTGTATGAAGCTTAAATCGATTCCTGTTGGAACACTGGTACATAACATTGAACTTAATGTTGGTCAAGGTGGTACTATGGCACGTTCAGCTGGTGGTTATGCTCAGATTATGGGTAGAGATGGTAAATACGTTTCTTTAAGACTTCCATCTGGTGAGATGAGATATGTTCTTGGTGAATGTTTAGCAACAATCGGTACTGTTGGTTCAGAAGACTGGGCAAACGTTGTTGGTGGTAAAGCTGGACGTCAAAGACATAGAGGTATCAGACCACAAACTAGAGGATCTGCGATGAACCCAATTGATCACCCACACGGTGGTGGTGAAGGTAAGACTAACTCGGGTAGACATCCAGTTTCTCCATGGGGTATGCCTACTAAAGGTTACAAAACTCGTAAGAAAAAATCAAGTGATAAGTTAATTATCTCTAAGAGAAAGAAGTAAGGGTAAGTAATGGCAAGATCAACTAAAAAAGGTCCATTTATAGATGACCATTTAAGAAAAAAAGTTCTTAAGGCTAAAGAAGAGGGTTCTCACAAACCAATCAAAACTTGGTCAAGAAGATCAGTTGTTTTCCCTGACTTCATTGGTTTAACAATTAATGTACATAATGGTAGACAATTTGTACCTGTATTTATTACAGAAAATCACGTAGGTTACAAACTGGGTGAATTCGCACCAACTAGAACATTTAAGGGCCATAAAGGTTCTGTTCAGAGAAAAGGGTAGTTATGAGTAAAGCAGTATTAAAATTTACAAGAGTAGCACCTAACAAAGCTAGAATGATTGCCAGAGAAGTTCAAGGTATGAACGCTGAACTTGCACTTGCATCATTAGAATTTATGCCTAACAAAGCAGCAAGATTAATTTCTAAAGTAATTGCATCTGCAGTTGCAAATGGTGATTTTGAACCAGAAGAAGTTGTAATTACATCTTGTAGAGTTGATAAAGCATCTGTGATGAAGAGATTTAGACCAAGAGCTAGAGGTACTGCAAGTAGAATCTTAAAGCCTACGGCACACATCATGGTAGAAGTAGCAAAAGCAGAGGAAGCATAGTATGGGTCAAAAAGTTAATCCTATAGGTCTTAGACTTGGAATCAACAGAAACTGGGAATCAAGATGGTTTCCTAAAAAAGAGAGAACGGCAGCATTTATTGCTGAAGATTACAAATTAAGAAAATATTTGAAAAAAGAGCTTTTCTATGCTGGTGTTTCTAACATTATCATTGAAAGAACAGCTAAGAAAGTAAGAATTACGATTGTAACTGCTAGACCTGGTATCATTATTGGTAAAAAAGGTGCAGATATTGAGAAGTTAAAAACGACTTTAAATAAAATGTTCAAAAAAGATATTTCTCTTAACATTAAAGAAGAAAAAAGAGCTCAAGCTTCTGGTCAATTAGCTGCTGAAAACGTAGCTACTCAACTTGAAAGACGTGTTGCTTTTAGACGTGCAATGAAAAAAGTTATTCAAGGTGCATTAAAATCTGGAGCAAAAGGAATTAAAGTTTCTGTATCTGGTAGACTTGGTGGGGCTGAGATGGCGAGAACTGAGTGGTACCTAGAGGGTAGAGTTCCTCTTCATACACTTAGAGCTAAAATCGATTACGGTTTTGCTGAAGCTAATACTACTTACGGAATCATTGGTATTAAAGTTTGGATTTTCAAAGGTGAAGTTCTTGCTAAAGGTATTCAAGCTGAGCCGAAAGAAGAAAAAAGAGGTGGTCGTAAGCCACGTCAAAAGAGAGGTGAATAATCATGTTAATGCCTAAGAGAACGAAATACCGTAAGGTAATGAAGGGTCGTAACAGAGGTAAGTCATTTAATGGAAACAAGATTGAATTTGGTGAGTATGCACTTAAGGCAACATCTGCTGGTAGAATTAACTCAAGACAAATTGAAGCTGCCAGAATTACCATGACACGTGAAATGAAAAGAATGGGTAAATCTTGGATTAGAGTTTTCCCTGATAAGCCTCTTACAAGAAAGCCTCTTGAGACAAGAATGGGTAAAGGTAAAGGTGCAGTTGAAGAATGGGTAATGAATATTAAGCCAGGAAGAATTGTATTTGAAGTAGCTGGTGTACCTGAAGAGGTTGCACGTAAATCATTAACACTTGCTTTACACAAACTTCCATTCCAATGTAAAATTATCGCTGCGAAGGATAGTAATGAAATATACTGATATTCAAACTAAAACAGTTGAGGAATTAACAGCTATGTTAAAAGAAAAGAAGTTAGAGCTTTTTGGTCTTAAGGCAAAGCAAAAAACAATGCAACTTACTAATACTAGTGAGTTAAGAGTAGCGAAAAAAGATATCGCTAGAATTCAAACAGCTATTACAGCTGCTGCGAAGTAAGGGGTGCGAGTATGCCAAAAAGACA
>CACVAR010000385.1 GCA_902727905.1 uncultured Sulfurovum sp.
TCCACAAAAGAAGCTGCAACTTCTTTGACTACATCAAACTTATTTTTAGCTCTATTTGTTGCGTCAAAACCTCTTTGTCTCATGGAGTCAGAAGTATCAACTATAAGTACAATGTCTCGTCCATGTTTTTTAGAGTTAGAGTACTCTTTGGTTAACACAGGCGATGCCAATGCCACAATGGTTAAAATAATTCCCAACCATTTTAACAAAGGTAAAAGTAGACCTCTTTTTTTATTGCCCAACATCAAAGCGTTTAAATGAGGGAAATAGATGGACTTTGCTTTTATTTTACAAAAAACTGCACAAAGCACAAAAATAATAATCAACCCCAATAACCAAGGGTATTCAAAACTAAATTGATTCATCAATAATATGCACCAGTAAATTATATTGTTTTAATGTTTCTTCATCTAAAGCTGGAACTTCTTTTCGGTATTTATACGCTTCTAACATCGGTACTAATTGCGAATAAATCTCTTGCCCTCGTTCATTGTCCAAGGTTAATTTCCGTCCAAGTTCTGTTGCTTCATAAGCTGACTGTTTTACATTAGTCCAATCTAAGTTTTTAAACTCTTCAAAGTAGACTTTTTGCATATTTACTTTTTTCTTTTTCCAAAACTTCTTCACTAAAAACCAAACTATAGCCACAACAAGAATGACAGCTAATGCAATCAATGCTAAAAATATATAATAAGAACTATCAGGTATCTCAAGTAGAGGTTTTATGTCTCTTAATTCATTATCCATTATCGACCTCCTAATAACTTAGCCAATTTTAAATACGGCTCTTCATCCGTGTAAATTTTTGTATAACGCACAGCAGACTTTTTAAAATGAGCATAAAGCTTTTCATCATTTTCTCTCAATGCTTTTTCATAGCCTTTTAACTCAGTACTTCCCACCATGCCTTCAAAAGAAGATTTCTTCTCCATGTCCATTAAACGCATATGCCCTAAAGCCTGTGGATTCTCTTCAAATCTATCACGTACTATTAACGCTACCACATCATGTTTTTTAGCCAACAATGCCAAGTCAACATCACCCACAAAGTCAGAAATAATAAAAAGCAAAGACTTACGTTTTATCCGTTTATAAAGAGTATCGGTAAAAGCTTTATAGTCAGAGTTTTTCTCCAACATATCAAAGTTTTGCATTTTAGTTACAGCATCTTGAACAGCAAAGTACTTTTTATTGGGTTTTGACATCTCATAAAGTTTGTCTGCAAAAATAATGTTAGAAAACAAGTCAGAGTTTTTAACAGCTGAAAACCCAAGCAGAGCCACCAACTCAGCCATTACATCCGACTTTTGCTTTACTGTTCCAAAATAGGTTGAACCACCCATCATAACAGCTGTTACGACATTAAGTTCACGTTCTTCTCGGTAAATCTTAATAAAAGGTTTACCCAATTTAGCTGTGGTTTTCCAATCTATCTTACGAACATCATCGCCATAGACATATTCACGAAGTTCCGTAAACTCAAACCCTTCACCTTGAAAGAGTGAAGCATTGTTTCCCAGCATTTCACCAAAGACTTGCTTTCGTGCTTTTAGTAGTATCTTTTTAATATTCATATTATCTCTGTCCCTACGGAATAGGAACAGCTGCCAATACTTTGTCTATAATCATATCTTGCGTTACACCCTCAGCCTGTGCTTCATAAGAGAGAACAATACGATGACGAAGTATCTCTTTCGCTATGTATGCAACTTCAATAGGTGAAACATAATCACGCCCTTTTAAATAAGCAATGGCTCTTGCAGCCTTATACATGTCTATACTGGCTCTTGGACTTGCCCCATACTCAATATGTTTAGCCATCTCTTCTAGTCCATAATTCATAGGCTCTCTGGTTGCAAACACAAGTTCAACTATATAGGCTTCAACTTCTTCATCTATGTGAACAGTCATGGCTTCTTCACGAATACGCTCAAGGTCATCAAGCGTAGCAACTTGTTGAATCTCTCCAAAACCATTGTTTGCGACACGTCGTGCTATCTCTAACTCTTCTGTTTTGGTGTTGTAACCCACTACTATTTTCATTAGAAAACGGTCAAGCTGTGCTTCTGGAAGTTCATACGCACCCTCTTGCTCTACTGGGTTTTGTGTTGCCATTACCAAAAATGGAAGGTCTATCTTAAAGCTTTCATCCCCAATGGTGACTTGTCGCTCTTGCATGACTTCTAATAAAGCAGATTGTACTTTTGCTGGGGCTCTGTTAATTTCATCGGCTAATAAAAGGTTCGTAAAAACTGGACCTTGTTTAATTCTAAAACTATTGTTTGAAGGATCATATATTTCAGTACCGATAATGTCTGAAGGCAATAAGTCAGGGGTAAACTGAACTCTTTTAAAGTCAAGCCCAAGGGAACCAGCTAAAGCGTTAACAGCTGTTGTTTTTGCCAGTCCAGGAACACCTTCTAATAAAATATGTCCTCTGGTAAGTAAGCCTACTAAAAGCCCCTCTATCATCTTTTCTTGTCCAACCATTACTTTGGAAATTTCTGTTTTAATATTTTCAACTATTGGAT
>CACVAR010000386.1 GCA_902727905.1 uncultured Sulfurovum sp.
TTAAAATCTAAATTACATAATCTTAAAACACAATATAACTTTTTATTAAAATATATTTTCTATCAAAACTTATTTCGCTATAATCAAATAAGATGAATCATAAAAAGAGGAATACATGAGATTAAAAAAGTTTACCATACTGTATGTTGAAGATGAACCAACAACACAAGAACTTATTGGAGAAATATTAAGAGACTCTTGTAAAGAAGTATTTGTTGCGAGTGATGGAGAAGAAGGACTAGCACTCTACAAAGAAAAAAAACCAGACATTGTACTGAGTGATATTGCCATGCCAAACATGAATGGCTTAGATATGAGTGAAGCAATCAAAGCCATTAACACAGAACAGGCTATTGCACTTTTTACAGCATTTAGTCAACCTTCATACCTTAAAAAAGCTGCCCAACTGGATATTACTACTTACATTTTGAAGCCTTTAGATGAAGACCAATTTTTTAACTCTCTGAATTATATGGCAATAGAATTAGAAACACTACAAGAACAGTTAGAGAGGAAGGAGTAAAGTATGGAGAAAAACCTCAAGCAAATTGCTGACTTAGTGAATAATCAAGAGAATTTAGAAGATGAAAAAAAATTCAAGGTTGCCTCTGCTACCTTAGTTTGTAATATTGTCGGAACAGAGAGTAAAGATCCAGATAAATACTGTTCTCTTTTTCAGGAAAACTTTAATGTGGATCAAGAAGAGTTTAATCAAATTAAAAATAAACTTGAAGAAGATGGTTTAAGTATTGATGAAAAGGTACACTATATTAAAGAAGAACTTGGAAATAACATGTTCCAAATAATGCAATTTCTAAAAATTCTGAATAAATTTGCGATTTCAGATGGATGTAGCCAAAAAAGTTATAATGAATTTGAAATAATTCGTGATAAATTTCTAAAAGATGAATATTAAATACTATACACCCACTCTTTAGTCTCTTTTTCAATGATGATGGTTGTCAAAAGACCATCTTCTCTATTTTCACTTTCTAAAGAACCATTCATAGACTTTTCTATAATCATTTTTGACATATATAATCCTATCCCTGTTCCATGACTCTCAAATTTAGTGGTAAAATAAGGCTCATACATTTTTTCCAACACTTCAGTAGAAACACCTCCAGCATTATCTTGAAGCGTGATTATCACTTTATTTTTACTCTCACTCATATTAATAGTAACCATTCCATTATCAATTTTCTTTTCAATTACTGCATCTTTAGTATTATTAAAAATATTAAGTAATACCTGCATTAACTCATTTTTATAAGACCTGACAAGAATTTTATCTTGTATATTTACCTGAACTTGAATACTATGTGTATTGTAAGCATCTGAAACAAAACGAATGGCTCCCTCTACGGCTTCATGTATTTCAAAAGTTTCCTGTATTTTATCTGGTTGAAAAAAATTTTTAAAATCTTCAATCGTTGAACTCATATTTTGAATAATCGTATTGGACTTCTCTTTGAACTTCTGAACTTCTGCATCAGTAAGCTTACCATTTCTATGTTTCATACCCAAACCAACATTTAACGCTGAGAGTGCATTGAGTGGTTGCCTCCATTGGTGAGCAATGTTTCCTATCATCTCACCCATTGCTGCCATTTTAGCTTGCTGTTGTAAAAGACTTTGTTCCTCTTTTGAAGAGAGACAATGCTGTACTTCTTTTTCATCCATAACTTATTCTCTTTTTATTTAGATTTATGCCCTCTATCACCTGTTCGAGGAACCAATTCATTCATTTTTTCTCCACCAATATTATAAGCTTCTCCAAAACCAAAAGTAGCTTCACCATAAATAGGTTTTAAAGCATACAAATTAAAATCTTGCATCCCCATTAACATACCTAAGGTTCCTCCTTCAAACTTAGCTTGAAAGTTATCCATGACAATATTAAATCTATCTGCCTTCCGATTTATCATCTCAACATCACATTGTAAAGAGATTCGTCGTCTAGCAAAAATATTTTCACTCTTTAGCTCATCTTCAATAAAAAATGCTGATGCTTTTGGTCTACTCTGCATATTTTTTGCATGTGTAGCAATGTTTGAGATAAAAATATAAACTATCTCTCCATCATAATAAAAAGGTGCATAAGAAGAAAATGGATAAGCATTCTCACTCTGAGTCCCCAAAACCACACTCTGATACTCACTCAATAAACTACTTAACGCTTCCATAAATTGACCTCATTCATCTTCTCACCACTAAGAGCATAAGTCTCATCACCAAAACCAAAAGTAATCTCGCCCAATGTAGGTGTTAAAGCATAAAGAACAAGTTCACTTGTACCCATAAGTATGCCAAAAGCCCCATCTTCAAAATTAGGCATTATTTCCTTATACTTTGAACTTTCATTCTCAACTCTGCTTACACTACATTCTAAAGTCGTTCTATGACGCTCATGTGTACTTCTATTTGAACTTTTATCTTCTACAAAAAGTAAGGAAGCCTTAGGGTTGGCTTGAAGATTTTCTACATGTGTCACAATACTTGGTACAGAGACATAAACCACTT
>CACVAR010000387.1 GCA_902727905.1 uncultured Sulfurovum sp.
GGCATAAAGATATTAAAACTACTTTGGGATATGTTACTCCTAGTGATAATGATATTGAAAACTCTTTGGTAAGGTAATAGGTTTATTGATGAGTTTGGACAATGATGAGTTAAGAAAAATCTTTAATAGACATCTTGCAAAACTAGAAATATGCTAAAATTTTGGGATGAGAAAAATAGACAAATTTGAAAAAGTAAACGAAGAGAATTTTAAAAGACTAGTAGGTGTAAAGCGAGCGACCTTTGAAGTGATTGTTGAAGAGTATAAAAAGGCTGAAGAAGAGAGAAAAAAAGGACATAAAATAGGAGGGAGAAAACCTAAGTTATGTGAAGAGGATAGAGTTTTATTTATGTTGGAATATTATCGAGAGTATCGAACCTTATATCATATGGGGATAGACTATGGAATAAGTGAGGGACAAGCCTCCAAAGTAGTAAAAGATGTAGAACATGTATTGATAAAATCAGGTAAATTTTCCTTGCCCAGTAAAAGAGTACTCTATGAGGCTGATAGCCAAATAGAGTTTGTGTTAATAGATGCAACAGAAAGTCCAATACAAAGACCAAAAAAAAGCAAAAGCGACACTATTCAGGGAAGAAAAAGCAACATACTTTAAAAGCACAAATAGTGATAGACCAAAATCATCGAATTATTTGTGTAGATACAACAAATGGAAAAGAACATGATTTTTCTCTTTTTAAAAACTCCAAACTTGCTATGCAAGAAGATATTGAAGCTAAAGTAGATTTAGGTTATCAAGGGATTGAAAAGTTTCATAAGAACTGTGAGATTCCAAAAAAATCTAGTAAAAACTATAAGCTAACAACTGAAGATAAAAAGGAGAATCAAGAGAAAGCTTCTAAACGTATTTTTGTTGAGCATATCAATGCTAAAATTAAAACTTTTCAGATACTCAAACAGAAATATCGTAATCGTCGTAAACGATATAACTTAAGAGTGAATCTCATTTGTGGGTTAATCAATTTTGATAGGAATATGATGATTTTAAATTGAGTTTTGCAAGAAGTCTATTAATATCAACCAACGTGAAACTTACTTCTTCTCTAGATAATCGATCTCTTTTGAGTAAGTGACTAAACTGCACTAATCTATTATAAATTCTTTCATAATCATTATTTTGTATAAAACGTAAAAGTTTAGGCGTTAATAACTCTAAAATTGTAATCTTTGCAATTAACAATGGTTTTAATGTGATGTTTTCTTTCCTAGTTAAATCCTTTATCAATTGAACTTTCACTATAAAAAGGGTTGCTGCACGTTTTAATTTTCTGGGTTTCGGAGGAATAACTTTTGAAAAAAACTCTATAACATCATGAATATCATTATTAGCTTCTTCTTTAGGCAATAAGTTTTCAAAAGTTTCTCTATACTTTTCTTCAAGAAACTTATATGAACTCTTCCTACTAATGACAGGGATTCGCAAAGGTAATTGTATAATCTTTTCAAGATATTCAGAACCTGTTATGGGCATATCTTTATTTCTTTCTTCTCCTACTACTTTTATATTTGTAATATGATCCCTATAATGATAAGCCACCCCACGCTCCACCACATCATCATCAATAGCCAAAACAAAAGCACATGAAGGAACATCTAAAAAGAGTTTAATGGACTCTAGCATTTTGAGGGTATTTTCTGGAAGACAACGGTCTAGGTCGTCGATGAGGAAGACAAAAGAAAGTTTATTATTAATAGATATTTTTTCTATGTATTGAGGAATATTCATATAAACTGACTCTATACGATTTGAAGATAAAAGTGCTTCTAACTGTTCTTTTTGTCCAAACTCTTCATTACTCTTTTTCTTAAACTCTTTAGAGATTTTTTCAGTATCTATAAACTCCATGACAGCACTTAACTCTCCTGTTAGAAGACTAGCAACCGTACTTTTAAGATCAGTAGGAACTTTAAAACCTTTTTTAAGAGAAAACAGTAAAAGTTCAAACTGCTTTTTACCTTTATGAAGTGTTTGTTTTACTTTATCATCTGTACTTAGATGTTCATAGGCTTCTATTTGAGCTAACATCGTTTGAAAAAGAGGAATAATTAAATGCTCCTCTTTTTCAAAACGCCAAGCATTAAACAAGACAGGTATGGTAATTTGAGGAAAAGTTTTATCTGCTTCTTTTAACTTTTTTTGATCAAGTTGAATTTCATTCACCTTACTTTCTGTAAGTTTTAGCAAATGCGTTTTACCACTTCCCCATTCACCAAAAAGACCAACCGTTAAAGGTTCAATGTTTCGGTACTCTTCTTCTTGTTCTTTTATCTCTTCAACTAGCTTAGGTAACTCATCAAGTTTGTTAGTTTTTCTAAATTCTTTCTTTTTATTCTCTAACTCTTTTTTCTTCTCTACATTGTCATAAAGCTCTTGAAAATTCCCAGCTATCTGTCCAACAATAACATCTATGTACTCATCTGCATTAAAAGCCATGGTTTCATTCCCTATTTTTCTTTCCTAGAAGATTATAGCAATTAAACCTATAGAATCAAAAGGTCAT
>CACVAR010000388.1 GCA_902727905.1 uncultured Sulfurovum sp.
CACTCTGGTTAATTTATACGAGTACCATTGCATATTGGTCATAAAGTAATAGCCTAGTGCTAATACAAAAAGAATATTAGAGAGTATGTTGAGGAGTTCCATGTGTGTTTTGTCCTATGTCTGTTTTTATATCAGTTTTAATGAAGTAATTTTAGCATAAGAAATTGTAGGTGTGACCATGTCACACGCCAAAATTGGTTCATATTATTTTTCTGTTTAAAATAGCCATTTTATTTAAACAGAGATTTGACGTTTGACATGCTCAAACCTACAGTAAAATAAAATCTAAATTTCAGTAAAATCAAATTGGAAAAGGGAAAAAATGGAAATGGATTTAAAAGTTATCTTAAGTATTGTAGGGTCACTCTTTGCTGCTTATTTTTGGCTATACAACAACACAAAAACAAATTTACAACAGTCACTCTATCGTAAAGATAAAATTAAACTCATAGAAGCTCATACTTTTGAAGAAAAATACAAAACAAACTTACAAGGTCTCATTAGCTGGATAGATAATATTTATGATAACTCTACACTCATTCAAAATTATTCAAGACATGTTACCTTAGCTCTACTCTACTCATTTATGGTCTTTATTCTTTTTTGGGTTTTAGGGTCAGAAGGGAAAGTTGGTACGCTTGAGGTTATGGGCAATATAACAGCAGAAGTAAAAATAAAAATATTCATTGTCTTTACACTTTACATACTTTTTATCTATTTCTTCTACAACAAAGCTAATGACCTTATAAACTACCTCATTAAGAAACTACCTGAAAGATCACAAAAGAGTAATATTATCAGAAATATTATTACTCTCTTAGGAGTAGTAGGAGTAGTAGTAGTAGGAGGAGTAGTAGGAGGAGTAGTAGTACTAGGAGGAGAAGTAGTAGCAGTAGTAGCAGTAGGAGGAGTAGGAGGAGTAGGAGTAGTAGTACTAGGAGTAGTAGTACTAGGAGGAGAAAAAAATTCTCTTAAAAATATTTTACAAAAAACATTAATTGTTTTCTTAATCTGGTTTAGTATAACCTTAATTTATAGCAGTTTCTCCGAAGCGTTAAATGTAGCATCTATTATTACATTAATCTCCCTTCCTACAATTTTTTCGCTGAAAAAATTTGGCTTAGGTCTTAATTTAATATTTTTGGGTTTAATGTTATTAGCAGTAACTCTATATAATTCCGATTTAAATACTAATTCCTATATCTCAATACTATTTCTAATAATTCTACCCCTAACCAATAGCCTTTTAGACTACATTTCTCTCAAAATCTCTAAATACATGGCAGAACAAATTATGAGTGACAACTCAATACTTACCGTACTCTTGCACTTACTAGCCGATATAATCATAGCTATTATTTTTCTTTTGGCTCTGGCTCTTTTTTTACATTTTTCTATTGAGATTTTAAATATATTTATAGATGAACCTATTCCTATGAAGGCAATGTTAATAGCAACGTGGCATGACCCATTTTCTATAGAAAATGGCTGGATAACATTCATGCTATTAAGTACCCTAATACCAACTATTATTCACCTAGTTCTAGCATTAGGAGCTTTATTTATAGCCATAATGCCTTCTACAAAGTCATTAGAAAACTTAAAAAGGTACAACAAAGGACAAGAAGCACTACTTGAAAGTGCTGCTCACTATTTTACACGCATTGCTTTTTTACAAACGTTTTTTTCTTTTGTGATTTTAGCTTTGCTCTCTTTACCATTTTGGTATGAGAAGTTGTAAGTGTGACCATCTCACACATCAAATATACATAAACTGAGAAAGAAAAATAATCGTTAAAACAAAAGCAAAAGGAAGTTGATGCCCTTTAAAAACTAAAGGTTGGATTTTTAAATAAACTTGTAAAAAACCACGTACTCCTAGCCAAATTCCTAAAAATGCTTTTAAAGCAAGGAGTATTTGAAAGTTACTCATGCCCTCTGCTCCAACTGTACCAAAAACTTGTGAAATTAAGTAGAGTCCCGTAAGTACAGCAACTATAAGACTTGGAGGAACTACTTGACGAACAAACTTCATAAAAGATTCTCGTATTTTTTTATGTTCTTCCTCTTCAAAGCTTTGTTCTATTTTTTTTAAAAATAAATTGTCAGTAATTAGAAAACCACCGTAGATAAAAGCTGAAAACAGATGTATGGTCTTCATGAGTATAAAAAACATGTATTGGTCCTAAGAAGTAAAAGATAGAGGATTATAGTATAAAGTATAAGAAGTTTTTTTGATTATAATCATGAAGAATGACTAAGTTTTATAACTTAGCCATTTTAAGCTTATTCGCCTTTTTTATCAGCCATCATAGTTGGCTTAACACCTCTTGGTGCTACCATCCAGAATTTTCTAATTTCTGAACGCCAGTGTTCTAAAATGTAAGTTGCCGTTTCACTACCTGTCTTTTCAACATAGTCCTTAAGCAATCTTTTTAATGTAAAGGCTTGATCTTCCCACTCATCAGTGTCAATACGAAGTGCTTCAACCAATTCAGGGTTTACTTTTTCATAGAAGC
>CACVAR010000389.1 GCA_902727905.1 uncultured Sulfurovum sp.
GATAATATGCAGATGAGTTATTAAAAATCATCAAGAAATTCAAAAGAACCATCTCCAAAAAAATATACTAGTTTATTTTAATAATTAAACATTATAAATCATTACACTATAATGAAAGAAAAAAGGAAAGTATTATGCTTATGCTAAAACATACTCCTCTATTTATCTTATTATTTTTATTGACGGGCTGTTTAACACCTACAGTCAAAGATTCTTATGTAAAGACCACTGGTTATAACCTCAATGTTGAACATATTTTTATGCCTCCAAGCGATGAATACCACCCATTTTCACTTTTACACCATTCTAAAAAAAGTGGATATACTGTGCTTTGTTCAGCTAGTATTTTGAGTGGCATTCCTGAAGAGAACCTTTCTAAAGAACTCAAAGAAAATAATATAGCTGATGCAAAATTAGCGTCAGGATCACATCTTAAATTTGATATTTCGCTTAGTAAAGCTGATGTTGGTTCAACTGGTCTAAACCACAAGAACATTAAATTTCTCATGGTAACACTAACTAATGGGAAAAAAATAACCATGCCATCAATGCATATGTATACAGCCCAAGAAAACTTAGCCAACAGTCAATGTAAAAAAGAAATTTCAATCTATTTAGACAGTCACAAAGACTCAAAGTATTATATTCCAAATAGTATCTATAGATATACTATCAAAACAACCATTCTTGACCACAACCATGTTGATATTACTGCACAAATACCAACTACGCTTAAACAACTTATTTTTGCAAAAGCAAGTGTTCAAAAAAACAGTATAGGCAGTATGAACTTTGCTGGAGAGAACCTCTACATAGGTTTTAATGGTGTTACTTTAACACATAAGTTTTCACCAATTATTCCCAAAAATCTTTCTAACGATGAAATCATTTTTGATGCAACGAAAATGATTCAAAAAATTAGAAAAGATAAATAGTTTAATAAATACGTTGGATTAAAATAAAAAAGGATAGTTATGAATTGGTTTGACAATAGTAATCATAAAAAAATCTACCCCACTAAAATGTTTGTAAATTATTTACCAGAAGTTTCAAGAGAAAATGAAAGTAAACCCCAAGAAAAATCTATAGGGGGAACACTCCTCTCAGTAGCTTTAGGAGCACAAAATGTAGCACTGGACATGCTTCTAACAGCAGCACCAAAACTTGTAGAACAGGGAATAAACTTCACAGCTAAAACATTAGAGTCTTTAGCCGTAGACAAAGCCTTTCCCACTATTGTCCAACGTAACTTTGATGTTATCAACAAAGAACATCTATCTCTTCCTAGTAAAATAACCCTTGTTCGTGGTGACTTTACACCCAACAATAACATCAAAGGTGAACTCTTTGCTGATGGCGAAACAAAAAGCCGTAACCAACTCATTTTAACAGCTAACAAAGAGTTACATATTGAGATAGATATTATCCAGTCTAAAGACAAAAGCGCCATCTATTTTCAAGCAAACTCATACTTTTATGCTGGCAAAAGTCCAGAAGGTCATAAGATAGATGAAATGGTTCTGGCTTTTGCTTTTATTCCAGCTGGTCAAAGTGTTGTAAACCCAGAACAAGACTTTAAAAACTTCTTACATTTTCAGGCACTCAACCCCAATGAACAGTACAACTTTAAATCTGAAAGTGGTTATGATACCTCATTTCAATCATCTTGGATGACTACACCTTTTGAAAAGGTCATACCATACACCATCGTAGTTCAAATTCAAGAAATACACGAAGGAAATTCTTTTGCAAAGCTACTACAAACTATTTATGTAGAAAATCAAGAGAACATTAAAACTAAACTAAACAGACAAATAAGCATAGGAAGAGAGGGTCAAGCATGAAAAGTAGTATTATCAAAATTTAAAGTATAAACAAAAATGACTTTCCTACAACCAATACCACTTAATCAACTTAACCCAATTTGGACAAGCCTCAGCAAAATCCAACTTCTCATACATCTCAAAAGTATCTTTAAACGGTCGGCTTTGATTTGGAAAATAGATTGAAACTCCATTAGCATCATCCATAAAATAACCAATCGTATGATTCGCAAGAATAACTTTTTCTAAAGAAGCCAATAACTTATCTGCATGAACTTCTAAGGCTTCTAAGTCCAAACGACTTTTCACTTTCTTTACAAAGTCCACTAAATCCACATAATCTTTTCGGTTAAAAAACTGACTATTAGAAAGCGTATAACCTAAGGCTTTTCGATTCTCTTCAACTTCACCTTTTTTAAGTTCTTCCCTTAAAACTTTAGCAAACATATCAAGTTCTTTAGTCACGTCATCAATAAGCATCGTACTCAAAGCCGACTGCGTAACATCTCGTCGTTCATTCGTATGATGTTCATCATGAAAAGCTATAAACTGTTTACCCATACTAGAAGCTGTAGCAGACGTGTCTAACTCATGTAAAATACGTTGATAGTCCCACCCTGAAGCTGGTTCTAAATGTTGTGAAGCCACCATCACAGATGTTTGTTCTTTTAACTGGTAAAGTAT
>CACVAR010000390.1 GCA_902727905.1 uncultured Sulfurovum sp.
ATTCCTTCTGCATAGCAATCCATTATCTTGCTTTTTAACTTATGCTTTGGAGTCTTCTCTTTTTTTTTCGTATTTCCACACAAATACTGCTTGACAATCTTTGCATTTATACCGTTGTGTTCCACAATGATTATGCCCATTTTTTACGCTATTAATACTTCCACACTTTTTACAACTTGGTCTATGTCTTATATTATAATTATACTCTGATACTTTTATCAACTACTTTTAGATGCACGACCGAAAAAAGGGCAGGATTGGATAATATCCGACAAAAACAAGTTTTATCACAAATTATCGTCCTGAAACTTATTCGCCATAAAATGGCTCAACGAAAAATAAAGAAAAAGAAAAGAATTTTTGAAGAACAACTCAAAGAATATTGAGTAAAAAAGAAGCTAAAATCATCTAAAACACCTTTTTATCCATAACGGTAGAATGACAAAAAACTAATATTTATTAATATCAAAGAAGAAAGATGCCACCTAAAAAAGCCCAAAGAACTAAGCATATAGACAGCCGACTAACTGAAGATGAATACAACATCATCTCAGAAAAAGCAAAAAATACAGGACTTTCCAATTCAAAATACATAAGAAACTTAGCCATGAATTACCCCATAAAGTCTACAGTAGATCAAAGAGCCTTAGCTGAACTGGTAAAGTGTAAATCAGACTTAGGAAGATTAGGGGGCTTATTCAAACTATGGTTAGAGAGTGAAAATGGTACTTGGGGTGATTTAGGAGATAGACGCTATGAAGATATCTCTGACTTGGTGGATGATTTAATAGCCAAAGAAGATGAGCTACTTCAGATTGCCAGAAAGCTTTTGGATTAGTTGTTATGATAGTTAAACAAGTTTCCTCAAAAGGAAAAGGTTCATTTAAAGCATTAGCAGCGTATCTGCTTGATGTAAAAAATGATGGTGAGAAAGTAGAAATGTATGATTTTTCTAATTGTCCATTTGATTTGGTAGAGGAGAATATATCCTATATTAAACAGATGCAAGAACTTAATCAAATGGTACATTCTGATAAGTCTTTACATTTGGTGGTCTCTTTTCAAGAAGAAGAGTTCCCTAGTCAAGAGGTATTGGCTGATATAGAGATGGAACTGTTAAAGAGTCTCAATATGCAAGAACATCATAGGTTATCGGTGAGTCACAACAATACCAATAACTTTCATTTACATATTGCCATTAATAGACTGAATCCTCATAGTAATCTTTTAGTTAATCCATGGAAATCAAAAATGAAGCTTCAAAAAAAAGCAGAGGAGCTTGAAGAGAAACACAAATTAAAAAAAGACAATCATCCTGTTCAATTGATAGTGGATGAAAAGGTGTTTATAGAAGAGGATAATAAAAGCTCTAATATTAAAGATAACCAATATAAAGACCAAGAGATACATTCTGGTATGAAGAATCTTTTAACATGGATTAAAGAAGAAGCTCTTGATGAGATACTTGAAGTGCTTAACCATTCTACAAGTACTTATGAACATTTGCATGACGTTTTAGCGAAATACAATTTAGAATTGAAGAGTAGGGCGAATGGTTTAGTCATAGGAGATAAGCAGAGAAAACTCTTTGTAAAGGCAAGTGATGTACATCGTTCTTTATCTAAAGGAAACCTAGAGAGACGATTTGGGTTGTTTGTTGAAAGCCAAAGTAGTGTCAAGGCAGAAAAGTTTTTTGGAAAGCCTAAGTCTTTTTTATGGGAGAACTATCAGAAGCTCATGCAAGAACGAAAGGTTCAGAAAAAAAGTGAACTAAGTCTTGAAAAAGAGAGTAGGTTGGCTCTTAGAGGAAGTATCAAGTTAAAATATAAAGAGCAGCTAGCACAATTAAAAATTAATAGTAAAATACCTTCAACCCTAAAGTATCAACATCGACAGATTATTTATGCCAATCAAAAAGAAGAACTTCAAGAATTATCAGAACGTTTTGCTCAAAAGAGAAAAGATATTCATAAACAAAATAGACTTTATTCTTATAAAGAGTATCTTTTAGAAAAAGCTCTAAATGGTGATGAAAAAGCGTTGGAAGCATTAAGACGAACAACGATGAGCTTTAAAGCTGATGAGAATATTTTACGGCATCCTAAAGGTAAAGTGAATCACAAGCTATGGAAGAGTTTAAAGGTTCAAATAACCAAAGAGGGAAAAGCCGTTTATGAAGTTGAAGGGAATGGAAAGATTATTGATACAGGGGCTTATCTGAAAGTAACGGTTGAAGATAATGATAGGGCTATTTTAACTTCATTACAAATGGCTAAAAAGAAGTATGGAGATGTTTTAGATGTCCAAGGTAGCTTAGAGTTTAAAAAGCGTGTGATGATGGTTGATGAGCGTTATGCGTTGGGGATTAGGTTTAGTGATAAGGCTATGAAGAGAATTCAAGAGCAAGGAAATAAAAAGGGAATGGGGCTTTGATTTCTCTTTTAAGTAATATAGATATAAAACTTGTTTTGTAGTTAATGCTCAACAAAATAGAGTAAAGCAA
>CACVAR010000391.1 GCA_902727905.1 uncultured Sulfurovum sp.
TAATTCCCAATCGCCTTCCCATAACTTGTAGTCATCATAAGTATAGTGAGGGTAATACTCTTGTTTCATGGCACTCATCATTATGGCTCCTTTTTATTTTTATTATAACACAGTTCCTAAAAAATCATGAAGCTTGAAACAACTCAATTTCAGAGTCTATTTGTACAAACAACTTATCTCTTGCCATCTCTAGCTCATACTTGTTTTGTAAATTCATCCAAAACTCTGCACTGTTTCCAAAAAATTTAGAAAGTCTTAATGCTGTGTCAGCTGTTATGGCTCTTTTTTTATTAACTATTTCATTAATTCTACGGGGAGTTACTTTTAAGGCATTTGCCAAAGCATTTTGACTTAAACCAAAAGGTTGAATAAACTCTTCTAAAAGAATCTCTCCAGCATGTATAGGTTCTATTTTACTCATTTGTTTCTCCTCATGATAATCTACTAATTCAACATCTAACATTATAGGTAAAGATTTCCTAAAACTTCCCCACCAACTCATCCAACAACGCTCTACGTCCTTTTTCATTAGTCTTTAAAATACTCTCTTTCACTAAAGGAACTCTATATGAAAATACCTCTTCATCACGTTTTAAAATGTAAGCTATAACCAAACGGTCTAAACTCTTTTTAACAACAGAGGCTTCTACCTCTATGCCCTCTTCTTCTAACAAGCTTAACACTTCATCGAACTCAAAAGCATTCTTTTCAATCGTAAGGTAGATAATGACTTTATCTAAAGCATCCATATTGTCCCAGCCTAAAAGCTTGTCTCTTACGCTACTGCTTTGCATTGCTTTTTTAAGCTCGGTTTTTTGAATTACTTTACCCTCATGCTCTTTTAGTACTTCATCACAAACCGTAGCTATGAGGTTCGCTCTTTGTCCACAAGCTTCTATGACTTCATCCAAATACTTTTCATCTTCATGTTTTAAGCCTATGCGTTGCATCGGTTTTATCATAAGTTGTCGACAGGCTTCTTTTTCAAGTCCTTCAAGTACAATGAGTTCACCAAAGTTATAAAGAGGAGAAAGGTAATCAGCCACTACATACTGGTAAAGTGTCCAATACCCAGCAAAAACAAAAGTCGCTTTGCCCTCTTCGGCTAGATTTTTAAGTGTTTTTAAGGTCTCGTAGTCACGCTCTATCTCTGGTTCTATAAATTCATCGACTTCATCTATGAGCAGTAACATCTTTTTGTCACTCTGGTAAATGTAGTTGTAGACATCTTCCAAACTAGCCCCAGCCTCTAATCCAAAACTTTGTGCCATGGCTAAGACAATGTTTCCTTTTTTAGCTTCTAAGTTTATAAACCGACAATCCACCGAAGTACTTTGAGTGTAAGCACGTTCTAACTTTTTCAAAATAGAACTCTTTCCAAGTTGTCTTCCACCGACTATCATGTAATTTCGGTTTGAGTTCATTTTCATGTCACGTACTATCTTAATACGTCCAAAAAAGTCAACCTCTTTGTTTACCCCTTTAGAAGTTTGGTACGGAGATATGCTCGAAAACTCCAAACACTTTGCTAAGATTTTCATGAGTACTTCTTGGCTCTTTGGACTTAGCAAAAACTCACTCCATTGTGCTTGTGTAGGGGCGATGATGTTATTGGTTTTGTCTCTTGCTAACTTAGCAATATCTTCACGTTGTTCTTCTGAACCCACAACAAAAACTCGGTTACCATCTTCTTTAAATTGTTCTTCTATTTCGTTAGCATTTTGAAAAGTAAAATAGAGTAAGAAATCATCTACCGAAAGCTCTGTTTTTTGACAAGCTAACTTATGCTGTTCTCCTTCATGAAGCAAATAACTCTTAGGTATACGTTTAGAAAAAAGTGCTTCTTTGTTTTTATGTTCATCAAAACCTATGGCTTCATCAAGTTGTTTTTCTTCTATGCCCACACTTTTTAGAACACTCTCTAGTTCATTAATCTTGGCTAATTTTTCTTTTGCTTCTGCTAACAAGGTTGAACTTAAAGTCAAAAGAGACTTTGGATTGTTTTGAAGTTGCAGTACCAAGGTATTTCGGTAACGACGGAAATAGAAAATTAAGCCTAAAACTACTAACCCTGTTAGCACCCATAAAGCATAAATGTACCAAGCCAATTTATTTAAAGAGATGGTCACATGACCATTGTCAAAATGCCAAACATAAGCAGGAGCTATTTTTGTTCCTGCTGGGTTTTTAGGTATCTCCTCTTCATTGGCTATGGAAACAAAAAATTTAAAAGGACTCTTTTCATTGATATGCTTATTTTTTGTTCTATTCGCATCAACTGGTACAGAAAAAATAAAATCTCGACTCTCATTAACCTCTAAGTTCATTAACTCTTGTGTACCTGTACTAAAAGGCTCTTCCAGTTTTACCGTAGCTTTTTCTAAGAGTTTAGTCCCAATATTTTTGACCGTAACCGTAAATGTTTGTTCATCTTTAGACAAAACAGCACGCTCCACCTTTAAAGTAGAAAAATCTATAGAAACAAAAACGCTAAGATTAAACACTTGACCTTTAGGGGTAGTACAGCTAAGGTTAAGTTCTTCATTTTGAATGAACTGTGGGTCATCTCGTGATACCTTAGCAAAAACCTCTAAAGCTACTTCTCTTGTTTCAGAGGCTTTAAGTACCCCAACCCTTTTAGGAACAACCAACAAATGTTCACTTTCACCCTTAAGTGATAAAACAGAGATGTTTTGGTCAAGATTTTTGAGTTGAAGTATAAGTTTTGCTTTTTGATTGTTGTTAAACTTTAAATGTCTGTTTTTTACACTTAAGTTAACATCATCTACATTCTGTTGCTCAACATACCATCTAGGCTGAATAGGCTTAAAACTTTTTTTATCTAAAAACAATGTCCCATCATCCCCTCTGGTAAAAGTATCCTTTTCATGGTCTTTACTCAACCAATTTCCTCTCTGCCCTCCTATCAACGACTTCAACGCAGTTGTTTTGTTTTTATCCCATATTTTGATGCTATTATCAGATGAACCTGACACGATATACTTGCCATCTCTACTTATCACGACTGACCTTACATATGATTTATGCCCTTCTAAGCTCCTTAGCAGTTCGCCTTTGCTCCTATCCCATATTTTTATGCTATTATCATCTGAACCTGACACGATATACTTGCCATCTCTACTTATCGCGACTGACCTTACCGTATTGGTATGCCCCTCTAGGCTCCTTATCAGCTCACCTGTAGCTCTATCCCATATTTTAATGCTATTATCCCAAGAACCTGATACAATGGTTTTTCCATCCTTGCTTATTGCTACTGACCTTACTCCTGATGTATGACCCTCTAGGCTCCTTATCAGCTCGCCTGTGCCACTATCCCATACCTTGATACTCTTATCTGCAGAACCTGATACAATGGTTTTTCCATCTTTGCTTATCGCTACTGACCATACTACACCTTTATGTCCCTCTAGACTTCTTATTAACTCACCTGTACCACTATCCCATATTTTAACCGTTTTATTCCAAGTTCCTAACACAATAATTTTTCCATCTGCACTTATCGCTATTGACCTTACAGCATCATTATATTCCTCTAAGCTTCTTATCAAGTCCCCTGTAGCTCTATCCCATATTTTAATGCTATTATCCCAAGAACCTGATACAATGGTTTTTCCATCTCTGCTTATCGCTACTGAATTTACATCTGATGTATGCCCCTCTAGGCTCCTTACCAGCTTACCTATACCACTATCCCATATTTTTATGCTATTATCAGAAGAACCTGATACGATGGTTTTTCCATCTCTGCTGATCGCTACTGAATTTACATCTGATGGATGCCCCTCTAGGCTCCTTACCAGCTTACCTATACCACTATCCCATATCTTTATGCTCTTATCAAGAGAACCTGACACCATGATTTTCCCATCTGCACTTATCGCTATTGACATTACACTATCATTATGTTTCTCTAAGCTCCTTATCAGCTCACCTGTGCCAATATCCCATATTTTGATACTCTTATCTGCAGAACCTGATACAATGGTTTTTCCATCTTTGCTTATCGCTACTGACCATACTACACCTTTATGTCCCTCTAGACTTCTTATTAACTCACCTGTGCCACTATCCCATATTTTGATACTCTTATCTCTAGAACCTGATACGATGGTTTTTCCATCTCTGCTTATCGCTACTGAATTTACATTTGATGTATGCCCCTTTAGGCTTCTTATCAGCTTACCTGTGCCAATATCCCATATTTTTATGCTATTATCAGAAGAACTTGATACGATGGTTTTTCCATCTCTGCTGATTACTACTGAATTTACAGATGATGTATGCCCCTCTAGGCTTCTTATCAGCTTACCTATACCATTATCCCATATTTTTATGCTATTATCAGAAGAACTTGATACGATGGTTTTTCCATCTCTGCTTATCGCTACTGAATTTACATCTGATGTATGCCCCTTTAGGCTCCTTATCAGCTTACCTGTATCACTATCCCATATTTTTATGCTCCTATCAGTAGAACCTGATACAATGGTTTTTCCATTTTTGCTTATCACTACTGAACGAACACTCCCTATATGCCCCTCTAGATTTCTTATATATTCGCCTGTTTCTCTATCCCATATTTTTATGCTCCTAACACTAAATCCTGATACAATGGTTTTTCCATCTTCACTAATAGCTATACTATGAACTTGAGAACGTTTATCAATATTAAAGTTTTTATTGAAATCTTTTAAACTTTCACCATTGGGTACAAGTGTGGGTAATGCTGTTGTACTTGCGTAGAGTGTACTGAAGAGTAGGAGAAGAAGGGGTAGTAGTTTTTTCATAACGGTTCCTGTAGGGTGCAATTGCCATTGCACCATCTATATTTGCTTTTGGTGTGATAGCAATCACACCCTACGGATAGAGCAGTGTTTTTTATTTGAACTTTTGATAGATGTTTAAATTTAAAGTAACTCTAAACCATCAATAAATCTAAAATCTTTCAAATTATAAGTAAAGAGAGGAGATTTTACAACTAAAGCTGTTGAAGCAATCATAGCATCTGGAATATCTAAATTATGACTTTTAGCATAAGTTTTAATAAGTGAAGTAGATTGTTTAGATATTTTTTCATCTATATCTATAATTTTAAAAAGAGCAACAAATGCTTCAAGTTTTTTAACTTCTGCTTTGTTTATAGCTCCATAAAAAAGTTCCATAACAGTAATAGAAGAGATGGCTAGTTCTTTATCAAATAATCCTACTTTTTTAATCGTTTTTGCATTACCTTTTAAAATCTCAATTAAAACATTTGTATCTAACAGTATCATTTCCATGCTTGTTCTCGGATGGATTCTTGAGTTATCTCTCTGTTTTCCCACATCCCTGAAAATTGAGAAAATTTGTTTTCTAAAGGCTCTTTTTCATCTTTTTGATTACTATCTTTATTGTGTGTAATAATCTCTAAACCATCATTTTGGAAACGATTTAAAAACCATAATATCTTGTCAAAAAGTTGTTCATTATGAATATTTAATGTAATTGTCATGCATTATCCTTTAATTTTCATACGATTTATTATACCACATCTTCATCACACCCAAAAATCTCTCTAGCCAGCTCTTTTGTCATCTCATCTCTCCATTGGTAGTAATCATTAACATTGACCATAAGGTTTCGCCAAAAGAGCGTGTTGAGTACAGAAGTAGAATAATAATCCCATGTAACTTGCACCTCATCATCAAGAAAAGCACAAACATTCTCTCCATTCGCCTTTAAGTCTAATAACACCTGCCTAATGTCTTGCATGTTCATATTGTCTTCTAGCTCTTCAAAAAACATCTTCTGAGCAATGTCTTTTAAGGGTGAAAGCTTTGCATCTTTACCATAGACCAAAGAAGCCAACTTTCTTTTACCCACAAAAATGGCATAAAAATTACCAAACTCACTCTGTAAACTACGAATAAGCTCTGCAAAATTTCGGTTCTGCACCTCATCACCATGCTCTATGTCCGTAATGTAAAAAAAGAGTTTCTCATGAGGCTTTTGACTGAGCTTAGTAGAAACCTCCCTATGCCAAGCATCGACACTCCGAACAGAAGCATCAAAAGCACAATCTTTAGCCAAGAGTTCAAAGTATTTGGCTTCATTATTCTTAACTCTTGGAATACGTAGATGATGGAAATTTTCTTTAAACATAGCCTGCATCTTTTGTTTCAGTAGCTCTTGTTCAGAACGTATCTCTTTATAGTCTTGAGAGAAAAGGGTTATGAGTCTTTTTGAGGTTAGGATGGTTTGGATGTTTTTTAGGAAAGGGGTCTCTTTTAGTTTTTCTGTTTTCTTTGCCTCATTACTTTTAGTTACAGATAAATTTTCATTTCCCATAAACTTTCTAAACAACAAGTAAGAGAGGTCATTCTTGTCTTTTGGTTTAACTATGTCCATATGCCCTTTATGTAAAGACTCATATTGCGTATTTCCCCAATAACCTAAAGCACTATGTTCATCGACCACTGCATCTTGTAGACCCACAACATAAAGAACATCCAAATGCTCTTCTAGTTTGTAAAAACGATTTTCTTTATTAAGAAGCGTCATAAAATCACTTTTTTTAGCCAATTGCTTTATTTGCTTATGTTCATAAAGTCGTGAAAGCTCTGCCCAATCTGAACCATTGTTCGGTACGGCGTAGAGTAAGAGCTTCTTAATACGTAAGGTTGTAGCATCATCTTTTAAAGCGTCTATTAAATATTTTCTAGCAACCAAACCACCCATACTGTGTGTTACCAAATAAATCTCTTCATACTCAGCATAACGAATACGTAATTCTGAACGTAACCCTTCGGCTATCTCTTGAATACTTGGTAAATTTGACGGAGGTATAAAAATAGAAAGAAGTTTAGAAAAAGGAGAGACAATATCTTTAACACTAACAATACTTGAAGGATACTCATAAATAGAAAAGTCAAAATCCCTAAAAGCTTCATCATTCTCTATTAACTTTGGGAACTCACCCCAAGTCTCTTTACTCCCACCTAAACCATGCACTAACAGAATTAATTTTTTCACTGAATATTCCCCAATTTTTCTTGGGGTCTATTTTAGCATAGTTTTTAAAGAAGCACTAAAAAGTTAAAAATAATTTTCTTATTTAGCTTTCAGAGCTACTCAGCCCCTGCACCAACAAAAACATTTTCTACTTTACCATCTTTGAGTCTAAAAAGTATACCACCAAAAATAGAGTCTACTACAAACAAGTCCTCACGACTTTCACCTTTACTCCAACGCTCTTTATAGGCATTCATCACTTCTTTTTCCGTACTACCTATGCCTATTCCTTTGTCTGTTTTCAAAGTACTCGGACTCACTAAAGTAATGGATTCTATTTCTTTTGTAGCATTTTTCTCAGTTGAAGTCATATCAAATATAATACCACAGTCAGGGTATTCCCAGTTTTGATGATAAAGTCCATCTGCACCCCACATGACATCTTCTCCATACTTAACAGTACAGTTCATATTTTTTTTCACTTCCAGTTCAGAAAGTCCAAGATAAAACTTGCCTACTCTATCTCCTTTGGGCAGTGTTGCCTCGTTTGAAACACAGCCAACACTCATTAAAATGATACAAGCATAAAATATTCTTAACATAGATAATTCCTTTTTATTATATTATAACTGAAAAAACTTTGAAATTTGAAGGACTTAAAAATGTAAAAGTAACTTCGTCTTTAAGTGGTGTAGCTTATCTAAAACGGTTAAATTCTCACTCTTTTTACAAAATGACATATAGACATTTACTTTTCTAAAATTTTTGTCACGTTTATCCAGTATCTTACCCTCTAGTATTGCCAAGTCATAGTTTCTGAACTTCAAATTATTTAGTAAACTCTGATAATATTTCTCTTTTACAAAGTTCGCTCGTAAATAGATTAAATCTCTATTTTTATATTTATTTTTTTCCATATTAATCGTTCTAGTATCAGCTGTAATGTCAAATATTTTATTACGAATAGGATAGTAAATAACTTCATTATAGAAATAGTTCTTATTTAAAGCGTATTCTACATTTTCAACATTACTTTTATCGGCATAACCACGTGTGAAAACCCATAGTTTTCCAATGTCATTTCGTAATAAAATGTTATCCAGAACTTTTCTAAATTTTTGAAGTTCTCTTAACTCTCTATTGACAACTTTAGGAGAAGTCCAATACAAGTTTGAGGCAAAATTATTATAAGTTGCAGGAGTCTTTTGCTTGTTTAAAATATCAATTGTAAGTGGCAGGGTTTGACATGTTTTATTGTCAATTAGGATATTTGTACTCTCAGTACCATTAAACCATACTTTTTCATTCTCTTTTAAAGCGTCATAGAAGTTTTTGTTAATATTAAAATTAAATTCTAGAAAGAGCATTCCTATAACCAATAAAATGGTTAATAAAAAAGCATAAGTACTTAAGGTAAGTCCTAAACGTACACCCTTATAAAAAAGGGCTAAAAAAGGACTTACCATCTTTTCAGATGCCGTCTTTTCTTTCATGCCTTCATCAGAGAAGTAACCTTTAGATGAAGCCATAAGTTAAATATTTCCTTTTTATCTATAATTTATTACTAAGAAGCTTGAAATAATTCAATTTCAGAATCAATCTGTTTAAAAAATTTGTCTCTAGCTATCTCTAATTCATAAGTGTTTTGTAAATTCATCCAAAACTCTGCACTGTTTCCAAAAAACTTAGAGAGTCTTAATGCTGTATCTGCTGTTATCGCTCTTTCTTTATTAACAATTTCATTTATTCTACGAGGAGTCACATTTAAAGATTTTGCCAAAGCATTTTGACTTAAAGCAAAAGGCTCCATAAACTCTTCAAAAAGAATTTCTCCAGCATGTATAGGTTCTATTTTACTCATCTAAATACCTATTTATCTCTTTAACAGATGTATCCGACGATAAAGCCTCAAACCCATGCCTTCCCAATAAAAAATATTTTCGTGCTTCATTTCCCCTATTTTCATCTCTATAAATAAGTGCTATAGACTTATATATATTTGATTTTAATAATAAATAGTTATGCTCTTTAGCAATTTCAAGTGCTTCTCTTTGAAACTCTAATGCTCTTTCTTTATCACCTAAAGTATTATAAAGATTCCCTAAACTATGTAGACCATTTGCTATATTATTCATCGCTCCAATCGTTTTATAATTTTTTAATGATTCTTCATATACAGCACGTGCTTCATCATATTTACCCTGAGCTAGATATATCGTACCTATATTATGTAAGGTGGCAGATAATCCTCTTAAGTCACCTAACTTTTTTTTAATTTTATAGGCTTTTGAAAAATAGTCTAAAGCTTCTTCATAATTTTCTAATTTAGAATAACTAATAGCTAGATTTCCTAGAACATCTGAATAATCTAAAGTATTTTCTAACTCTTTATTCTTACTTATATTTAATGATTCTTGAAGGTATTTTATAGCCTTATTAAAATTACTTTGGTTATTATATATCGTCCCTATACTATTGAGTACAATAGCAATAGCATATTTATTAGATAATTCTTGATTTAAAAGTAATGACTGCTCATAATACTCTAAAGCAAGTACATCATTATCTAAGGCCGAATATAAATTCCCTAAATTTAACAATGCGTCAGCTATCCAGCTTTTATTATTTATCTGCTGTAATAACTTCAAACTTTTATGTTGAGTGTCTAAAGCCTCTGTATATTTCCCTTGACGTTGATATACCGAACTAATATTAGATAAACAAGCTGAAATACCTTTAATATTATTTAACTCTTGATGAATGACTAAAGCATCATTTTGATATTTTAATGCATTTTCATAGTTTGATTCATCTAACTCGACAAGACCTTTTTTAATCAAGATACTTGCTATACCATCTAAGTCTGATACAGACTTTTTTATAATTAATGCCTCATCATAATATTTATGAGCTTTTTTAAAATTATGTAGATAGTAGTAAACAACTCCCAAATTTATTAATATGTCAGCTTTCATATCCAAATCATTTAAAGACTTATTTAACCTTAATGCTTTTTTTAAAATACTTCTTGCCTCTTTATATTTAGATAATTCATTATAAATTACTCCTAAGTTACTTAATATCAAAACTTTATTATGTATATTTCCTGATGCATAGAGTAAAGAGTCTTCCAAATATTTTAAAGCTCTTTGATTATCCCCTTGTTCATAAGCTTTACTTCCGATATCATATGTTAATTCGCATAGCAGTTGATTATCTTTTGTATTTTTTTCTAAATACGCTTCATATTTTTGAATAGCATTATCTAAAGATTTATCATTCTCTTCAAAAGTTACCTCATATTGATGGGAAGTAAAGGAGTAAGAAAATTTAGTTGTAGAAAATAAATCACCTGCATTGATTTTTAAATACTCAAGCATTTCATTGGAGAGAATTACTACTAATCGAACCTCTTTTAAATTAATATAGTCACGTTGAAATTGAAGATGATCAATCCTATGTTGTGCGTTTGAATTATTAAAAATATTGACAATATAAAAATTATTTTGATGCTCTTCTTTACTATCAACTATTTCACTTAATATCTTGTCTTCAACAGAGAAAAGTTTGAGTTGATGTTCTTTAATTAAGTATGAGGAAAACTCTTCTGAGAGTTCTTTACTGTCAACACCTACCAGTAAGATAGCTGATTTACTATTTCTTCCTATAGCTTTTTCAAGTCTTTTTAACTCAATTTTATCTGTAGGTAAAAGAAGTTTCATCTATACTAGATTATCTTTGATAATTGGGTTAACAGCATAATAAACACGACCATTAAAATAGGCAAAAACAAGTCCAGATTGTAATGTTTTGGATAAAGTATCTTTGTCTTCTACAGACTCCACTTTATGATTTTGATCAATACCATTTAAAAATTGACTATAAAACTGTGTCCTACTTGCTAAATGACCTTTTAAGACTTCAACAGCACTAGTAACTTCATCAACTCCTATTTTATCTGTTTCAAAAATATCCATTGCTTCAGACGAAGCTGTCTGTACAATATTTAAAAGTTGACGTAAATTTCCACCACTCATTTCAATGGCTATATCTATAGCTTCAGATGTAATTAATTCAACTCCATCATCAATTCTATTTTCAACCACAGTTCTTAGTAACTCTTTGTTTTTTATATTCCCATGATTATCTACTTCCATAGTAAAGTCAATTGCTTTGACATCATATACATCTACTGTCTCTTTTAAATACACTGGCATAGTGATAATTTTATAACATTTTATATCTCTTAAAAGATTAATATCTTTTGTAAAAATATCATCAATATCTTTCAACTTTTCTAAACCATCTAAAATTAGTAAAATATCTTTTTTATTATTATTTAATCTTCTATACTCCAAAAATAAGTCATTAATTATTGTTAATAAATCTTTTGTTTTAAATTTATAAATGCGTTTTGCTTCTTTTCTAATATTTTTATCAGACTTATAGGTTGAACTTAACTCTGCACCTGAACTAAAAAATGAAAAGAATTTTACTTTTGCATCAAGATGTGCTTTAAATTTATGTTCACCTATATCATTGTCAATAACTTGTTCAGTAATTTCAAGTTCACCATTATTTACTTGTTCTAACTTAGTTAATTTTACTTTAAACTCTTCTATCAGAAGTTTTTTATTGTGATCATCTAAACCATTGTCATCAATTAAGTTAAATCCTATAATCAATAAAATATCAACAATATCAATATCGTCATAGTCAAGTAATTCCATTGCTTGAAGATGTCGTATTTCATAGTTAGTTTCAAATGTAGTATTTCGATGCTTTAAATTGTTTAAAATAGTACTTTTTCCATTACCTCGTTGTCCTGCAATGAAAAAAATATTTTGATAGTTTGTATTTCTTTGTACATTTCCAATAAATCTTTTCAATTTTTTATCATATATATTTACAAAAAAGTCATACTCATCAACACTAAGAGGCTTATTACCTTCAAAATTATTGTATACATCACTCAGTGTTTTTGCTTTTACCATCATTTGAATATACCTTATTGTATTTTATTAAAGATAATTATATCATATAATCTATTGCAGCTGTTCAACCACAACCCTATGCCCAACAAACTTAGAAGCGTTGTCTAAAATAAGACCACCTTTTCTAAAGCCTAAGCCACAACCTTCATAAGCGTAAAACACACCTGCTTGGTAGCTTTCGCCTTTGTCATTCGTTGGAAGTTCAGCATACTCTTGGAAGATTGATGGGAACTCACCGTATTCACCATCGGTTTGTGCCATTACTTCTTCATCTTCATTCACAATAGTTGTGTTCGCACCCTCACGTCCGAAGATTCTTTTTTCTACTTGTGGAACACCTTGTAAAGGTTCAAATGATGTTTCAAGAAGTAGAGGATGATCTGGGTATAAGTCCCATAAAATCTTCATAAATGCTTTTGATTGAAACATTAATGTGTAGGCAGGATTCAAGAAAATTGCTTTTTGATTTTCCATAATCTGCGTTATTAACATCGCTAAGTCAGCTTCTTCAATGGCAATGTCTTCCCATGGTAAAAGTTTAAACCAATACTCATAGTTTTCCTCATTAAAGAAAACACCCTCCTCAGCATCGA
>CACVAR010000392.1 GCA_902727905.1 uncultured Sulfurovum sp.
CCTTGCTTTCAAAGTTGAAAAGTACCTTCAACATTAGCACTTCTGTTTACGCTTGTGGGTCACGCCATAAAGGCAAGAAGAAACTAAAACAGTTACGAGCCATGACGGGGGTTGATGTTCGTGGGGTGGATATTCGTATAAAGTAAAGATATAAATTTTAAATTAGTATAATAGTCTAAAAAAGAGGAGAATGAATGAGAGCCATTATTTTACTAGGAGTGTTGTGTAGTCTTCTGTTTGCCCAACCAAGAGAAGCTTTGCTCATAGGAAACCATAACTATGTGCATATTAGCGATTTAGACAATCCTTCAAAAAACCTCCAAAGACTTAAAACGTCTTTGGAAGAGGTAGATTTTAAGGTTAAAGTTGAAACAGACTTAAATTCTGAAAACTTAGAAAATGCCATTGAACAGTTTAAAAACCGTTTGGCTAGAAACAGCAAGACCATTGGCTTTTTGTACTACACAGGTCATGGTTGTCAAGTGGACTACCAAGGTTATTTAGTACCGACCAATGTAGACACTCAACAGAAACTCAAAATCAAATACAACGCACTCAATATCAATCAAATGTTAGAGAACCTAAAAGGAGCAGGAAACAAAGTAAACTTACTTTTTTTAGATGCTTGTAGAGATGTCCCCACAGGAACAAAAGGTGGTACAAAAGGTTTGAGTCAACCTTTGGAAAAACCGATTGGTACACTGCTAGTCTATGCTACCGAAGCAGGAAAAGTAGCCAATGACAATGCAAAGTTTATTAATGCTCTCATAAGTAATATTAAGAAGCCCAATCAAAATCTTGAAAGTTTGGGTTCAAGTATCTCGCGTACAGTAGCTAAGAAGAGTGGTTTTAAGCAGATACCTGAGGTTTATGCCAAGTTATTGCCTGAGAATTTGGTTTTAAAGGGCATTGTTCCACCTCCACCTCCAGTTGTTCAGCCTGTTATAGTAACCCCAAAACCACATAGGGTCGATTTATCGACCACATCTGTAAACAGCGTAACCCTAAATGGTTTAACTTATCAAAACCAACCGTTTACTAAACTGTATACTTGGCAAGAGGCAAAAGATTATTGTAAAGAGTTAACACTTGATGGCTATAGTAATTGGCGACTTCCAAATAGAAAAGAGTTAAATGCAATTAGAACAAAAAATAAAATTCAAGGTCAAGAAAAAAAATATTATATTCGTCCAGAATTTGTTCAGAATCTTAGAGGTTGGGGTTACTTTTGGACATCAGAAGAAAAAGATTCTTCTGGCGCGTGGAGTGTCGATTTCTACCTTGGCAGTGACGGTTGGAACTATAAGACGGGTAACGATTATGCTTTATGTGTTCGTTAGTATAAGAGACAGTATTTTTGACTTTTGTAAAGAAAAAGAGAAAGCTTTTGTGGGAGAGGATGTTGTTTGGTTTTGAGAGTTTGGTAGTTAATCTCTTTAATACTTCTACGCTATAATTTACGTTGACGATGAAAGGAATAATATGCAAACCATAGAGATAAATAATTTAGAATTAGAAGATTTTATAAAAGGACAATATGGTCAAGATAGTGACTCGTTATTGTACGACTTTATGACCTTTGTTAGAACAGAGTTTGTAGGGCATGAACTTAAAAAAGGTTTTGATGAAGTCAAGCTTTTTGAAACAGGTAAAAAGCCATTGAGTTCAGTAGAAGAGATGATGGCTAGGCTTAGAAGTGCAAATTAAAAGTACGGAGGTTTTTGAAAAATCTCTTTCTAAACTTTATAAAAAAGACAAACAACTGCTTGATACGCTTGAAGACTTAATGGTTGAACTCAAAGAAAATCCCTCTTTAGGTACAAGCCTTGGAAATGGTCGTTATAAAATTAGAATTCAAAACAAAAGTAACAACAAGGGTAAAAGTGGAGGCTATAGGGTTATTACTTATACAAAAATTGAAGAGACTATTTTACTGGTTTACATCTACTCTAAAAGTAAAGTAGAAAATGTTTTAGAGAGTAAAATAGATGAGATTATTAGTACTTATGATCTTTAAGCTATTCAATCTACCCTAACCTCCAAACTCAAAACTTCAGCTCCATTCTCTTCTAGTTCTTGTATGACCCTTAAGCCTTCATTTCTGTTAATGCAAGAAGTCTCTTTAAAACTCGAAAGTGTTAAAGGTTTTTCTGAACTTAAAACATAAAACTCTTGTACAGCAGTTTGGGTTTGACTTACTTTTAAACTCTCAGAAGAAAGCGTAACTTCTCCTTTTTCAAAAATATTCTTCTCTTGATAACTTGGAAAAACCAAACAAGCTTGGTTGTCTTTTAAGGTGAGTAGGTAGAGGTGACTTTTTTTGTTAAGCTCTATGTTAAAGCTAATGCTTTCATTGGCTGTGTAGGAAGTTTTAGAACTCTTAAAGGAACTAAGTCTGTTGTCAAACATAAAATCATCAACACTTTTTTGAACAGCAAGATAAGGTTCACTTTTCATAATGTGTTGACTGACTAACCCAAATGAGAGTTCACCCACTAAAAAAAGAATGGGAATGAGTAGGTATTTTTTTAAGATGATTTTCATGTTGATGCTCCTGAATTTTTAATTATTTTATAAATATGTCTTGACGTAATACATCATTGGTATGGTGGTTTTTGATGTTTGCAACTTTTTGTATGCCTTTTCCTCGTGTGGTGCAACGGTAGATTCCATTTGGGTCAAACTTGGAGAAGTCAATGACATTAAGTGAAGAGACAAGGTGTAACTTTACGTTACCTGTGGCATTAAACGCATAGCCACCTAAGCTATAAGCACCTTGTTCAAGTATGCTATTGGTTGCTGTGCTGTTCGGGTATAGAAGGCAGGCTTCATCTCGTTCAACACTTATGAGGTAGGTGTAGGCTTTTTGTCTTAAGGAGTAGTTTACTGAGACATTTTCAAATTTGTTATATTGGTATTTTTGGGGAGAAAAATCTTCCAAAAGAGAGACTTTAAGTTTCCCATTAAATTTAAGCGCTACTTTCTCTTTGTCTAAACCATAGTCATTAACATAGTTTTGAACCTCTTGGGCAACTTTGTTGGCTGCAGCTGATTCAATGACTACCAAGACAAAATCTCTAACTTTAATGTAGATAGTATTTCCAAAAATTCCTTTTTTGTTGGACTCTTCAGTAATTATCTCAACTTTATATTGTTCTTTTTGTGTAGCATTTTTAGCTGGAAGAGAGCAGCCAAATAGCAGGGTTAGTGTGATGAGACTTAGTAGTAGTTTTTTCATTTTATTTCCTTTTTGTGTGTGAGTATGCTTGATTATACTAGAGAGAGTGAAAAATTCCCCATTAAAAGTTATAAATAAATATTAGTTTTGAAATAGGGAAAAATCTATCTTTGCTTAGTATAATAATGTAGATAAATATTAAAGGGAAGAAATGCGAATTTTACTACTCATTAGCATGTTTGTGGTCATGTTAACTGCTCAAAACAGAGAAGCGTTGTTGATTGGAAATAGCAACTACGAACACATCAGTAATTTAAACGACACAAGCTCTAATTTAAGTCGTTTAAAAACAACGCTTGAAAATTTAGCTTTTACCGTAAACGTGAAAAATAACTTAGAAGCTAAAAAGTTAAAACAAGCCATAGACAATTTTAGAGATTGCTTGGCACGAAACCGTGATACCATTGGATTTTTGTACTACTCTGGTCATGGTTGTCAAATGGACAATGTGGGGTACCTCATTCCGACCAATGTCAACAGTTCAAAAAAACTGGATGTTCAATACGATGCTCTAAACATAGACAAGATGTTAGAGACGTTAAAAGAAGCTGGAAACAGGGTTAATATGCTTTTTTTAGATGCTTGTAGAGACAATACGCCTACAGGTACAAAAGGGGGTAAAAAAGGCTTAGCCCAAGCCCCACTTACGCCTAAAGGTACATTGGTGGTTTATGCAACTGAAGCCACAAAAACAGCTGATGATAACAACAACTTCATAAACTCACTCATAGCACAGATAGAAAAACCTAACAAAAGCATACGCGACATAGGTTATAACATTTCTGATGATGTGGCAAGTCAAACCAGAGAGCATCAAGTTCCACAAGTTTTTGCTCAACGGGTTCCGAAGATTTTTTTGAAGCATGGAGGTGGAGGAGAGAACCACTCTATGCAAGGCATCACAAAAATGAATGGCATCATGTATCAAAACCAAGCTTTTTCTAGTCAAGACAAAGCCAATTATGATGCTCAAAAAAATGGTGGTAGAGTTTGGGATTGGCAAGGGGCTAAAAACTATTGTCAGGGGTTAACACTTGGGAATTATACTGATTGGCGATTGCCTAACAGAGAAGAGTTACAAGCTGTAGGAAACATAGAGTTTTATCATGCTTATGGAGATTATAAAACTTTGGATGAATGGAAAGCACAACATCAAGAGAAAAGCGATAAGTATTATCATGCCAATAAACATAAAAGAAACAGTAATTCAAGTGAGCATAAATATTTTGTAAAAAAAGCTTTTTTGGAAAATATGCCACCTCTTACAGGAAAGTATAAAAATGCTTCTTTTTGGTCTTCTACAGAGAGAGATTCTTCTCGCGCGTGGGTTGTCCTTTTCCACGATGGCAATGGCAGTTGGCTCGGTAAGGCAGGTAGCAGTTATGCCTTATGTGTCCGTTAGTGTAAGAGACAGTATTTTTGACTTTTGTAAAGAAAAAGAGAGCGTTTTTGTGGGAGGTGTGTTGTTTTGGTTTGGGGGTTTTGGAGGAGGGTCACGGTGTAGGTTCGATTTCATCGAACAAATAAATTACAACACATAAAACAAATTGTTTGATGCACCTAAGGGTATTTGCGTTCGATGAAATCGAACCTACGGATTTTTAGCAGTTAGCAAGAGTTGTTATTTTATTCCATATGCCTTAACTCGTTGGGCATCTATAATGAGAACAGCACTTTTAAGAGGCATTTGTTTGAAAGTATCTTCAATAGCGTTAATGGTTAAGGCTGAAAACTTCCATGAAGAAGCGTTGTTAAGATTGGTTTGAGAAGTTAAAAGATAGTCTTTGTTTTTATATCTAATACCATGACCTGAAAAATTAAAGACGATACTGTCCTTTTTACTTACTTTTTTTGAAATACTTTCCAGTGTTTGAAGTATCTTTTCTTTAGAAGCATTTTTGAGAACATAAGTTTGGGTCTTTTTACAGTTTTCTTCTACCTTGTTAACAATCTTTTCAGTATCGCTAATGGCATATTGAAGATTGGAACCATTTTTATACTGATTGATTCCAACACCGATAATATAAGTTGTTTCTCCACATAGATCTATGTTTATATTGTTATTAAGATGAATCTGTCCCTTACTTATTTTATCTACAATATAGCTACTTATATTTTCTCCTTTGTCTTCTAGCCTCATTCCTACTTGGGGGAGGATGGTTGTTAGGTTACTGGAGATTTTAATTTCAGGAGTGAATCCTTTTGGCTCTTCTACTGGTTGTGCCATACCACTAAAGGCTAGTGTGCTTAGTGTTATGATGGTTAGTGTTAGTTTTATTGGGTTCATGGGTTTCCTTTATATAATATCAAGCGTCAAACTAATTTGATCAACTCTCTCTTTTTTAATTTGTGTCGCCAAATTTTCTTCTACATCAAAAAACTCTTCTGTTATTTCAAAATTTTTTTTAATCGCTTTCTTGTTGATGACTAGAGCTTTTTTAGTGACTACCACATAGGCTACCGATTTACCTAAAGGTTTAGAGGCATAGATATTGTCAAATTTACAATACTTTTCTTTTCCCATATTTTGACAATTTTGAAGTTTTCTCTCTCCTAAAAGGGTATAGTTATTTCTTTTCTTTTCAAAAAGATAGAGATAACCCTCTTTGACTGTAGAAGTGATATTAAACTTAATGGGTTTCCCCTCGGGGTATTTTGTTTTATTGTCTGCTGTTGAAATGCTTAACTGCTTTGTTCTTTGTGGTTTAGAAGATGGTTTTGACTCTAAAACAGATGATAAAGAGGGGTTTGCTTTTTTCTTTTTTACAAATATGTCTTTGACTCTTAAGTTTTTTAGAGATGCTGGGGCAGTGTATATTTCAGGGGTAAACTTACCCTTTACATCTGCTCCTGTTTGTTTTGCAATACGTAAGGCTGTAGGTTTGATAAGTCCTATGATTTTCTTTTCTAAAGTCTTAAAAGTCATGTTAGGATTTTTTTTGATTAAGTCAATGAGTACTAATGTGAAGATTGAACCTTTAGGACTTATTTCTGCTTGTTGATTGTCTTTTGCTGCTGATAGATTAATAAGGTTATTGGGTTTAAATGATTGAAAATTTTCGATGTTATTCGCTCTATCAAATATGGTTTCAGAACCTTTTTGGGGTAGAATGCTTTTGACAAATTTTGATTTAGATAAACTTTTGTAAAGCGTGGCACTATGACATGCGTCAATGATACTTACTTTTTGAGCAATTATATTATGTAGGTGCATGGAATATTCATTATCTGTTAATGCACCACTATTGACAATAGTTAAATTATTATCAAAATCAGTACTGTGCATAACGAAGAAGTTATCAATAGGCTCATTTTCATTAACTCCACGCATTCTTGCTCCATGACCTGTATAGTAAAATAAAAAAGTATCATTTTTTCCCAAGCTGTAAAATGATTTAAACTTTTTTCTTATTTCTGTAAGAGAAGCTTTATTTCCTTCTAAAGTATGAACTTCAAATCCTGCTTTTTTAAGTAAGACTTTCATCATCTCTAAATCTAAATTTACATTTAGATGAAATTCTCCTTTTACATCATTCACTCCAACCATAAGGGCATGTTTCTCTGCCCAAAGTGTTGAAGATAGTATAAGTAGTGCGAGTAATAATTTTTTCATTTTTAGTCTCCTTGTCTACATTGGTTAATAGGTTTATCAATGGTCTCTATATCAAGCTCTGCTTCTTTGAAATTTTGATTAAATTTTAGAATTTTATAGAGTTCGTTAACACCATAGTCTTCTAATGTTCCACCTTTAACAATTAGTTTCTTTATTTGGTTATATTGTTTACTACTGAGTGTAAAGACTTTTAATTTATCCATACCATAGGGGTATTTTACTCCTATATCAAGTAAGTTAGAAGAAGATTTTTGCTTGTCGTCATTAGGTTGTAACATAATGACCTTCCCTTTTCTATCTAAGCTAATTGCAACGATATAGTCAGTATTTCTTTGGTCTTTTATTTGTACGGTAAGTCTTTCACCCTTACAAAATTGACCTACTGTTTTACGATTATCATTCAGGACACTCACATCAATTTTCCCAATGCCTTTGAGTTTAAAAAGTTTTAGAGCTAGCAAGTACTTTTTTAAGTCAGTATTATTTACTTCGGCATATACTTCTCCTGTGTAGCGAAAGATTTGGTATTTATTCCCCACTTTGACGATTTCAATATCATAGTTTTTCTTGTCAATGACAATTTCACTACTAATTTTTGTGATTTCTCTAACAGATGTTTTAACTCTGATTTTATCTTTTTGTTGAAGGGTAATGTTTTTATGATTAGCCTTAAAAACAGTTTGGTTTGCCAGTCTATCATTGGAAGGGTAGACGACAAAAGCTTTAGCTGTATCTTCAGTATGTAGACACTCTTGAAGTTCTTTTTTTGTAATTTTATTATCTCTGTTTTGATTAGCAGTTTTTAAACACTTTTCAACGACTAAAGAGAATTTACCTCTTTTTAGGCGATCATCTTCTGCTACTGTTTTGTCTGTTCCTCCTGCTGAGAAGAAGATGAGATTATTGTACTCTTTTTGATGATGTTTTTCTTTGTGGGTACGCTCTTTAATTTTAGCAACTTCGGTATCATAATCAAGGTTAAGTTTGGTAGTAGGGATGAATTTCTTAGTACTATTTGAACTGTTTCTAAATAAGTTCCCTGAATAACAAGAATCACTTATCATGATAACTTGTACATTTTTATTGTCTAAATACTCAAAACCATAACCATTATTATCTCTTAAATCTCTTTTTGAGATAATGGCTGTTTTCCCTACTTTCTTGAAGTTGAAATCATAAGGAATTATCAGCCCTGAATTCTCCATTACTTTAATTAGTTCATTATTTTTATAAGATGGAGCAATTAATCTACTTTTATCATGAAGACTACTTCCATGTCCTGAGTAAAAAAAATAAACCACATCACCAGGCTGTGTTTTTTGGGCGACTTCTTTTAATTTATGTTGAACATTGGTTCTTGTAACACTTTTTTCTGTTAAGAGATGTATGTTTTGACTCGCTTTACTTCTGTTTCCATTATAATACATATTAGTAAGCTCATTAAAAAAACTCTCTGCATCTTTTTTTGCATTGAGTCCTTTGATTCCTTCTTTATACTCTTCACAACATCCAATAATAATACCGTGATAAGTTGGGCTTTTTGACCAAGTTAATTGTGTCATGATTGCAAGTGCTATTCCAATTACTGCTATTTTGTTTTTCATTTTTATCTCCATAATACTTCTACACGTCTACTAGAAGCTTCATTTTCGCTTCCACCACTACATTGATATTCATTATCCCCTATATTTTTGGCATAACCACTGTTACAAATAAGATCGCTCTCTCCCATTCCAAAGGTTTTAATTTTTCCCTTAGGGATATAGTCTTCTATATAACGCATGGTATTAGTAGCTCTTCTCTTTGAAAGAGACTCATTGAGCGTTGCGTTACCTACTGAACTCGCATAACCTGTAATGGTAAATTGTGCATTTGGGTTATGAGAGAGCGTGTATTTGATTTTTCTAACTAAAGCGTCAATGTTTTTATTGCCTTGAACTTTATCTTTCCCATTGGCGAACTTAATAGGAACCAGTATAGCCGTTCCCTCCTCTAAACCTTTTTTATTTCCTGCATCTGCTTGAAAAGCTTGTAAGTTCTCTAAGTTACCTTGGTTTCTTGAAATTTGAATTTCTACTAACCTATTATCTAATTCCCTAAGGTATTGAGCATTTTCTTGTTGAACATTGAGACTACTATATAAATCATTGTTTTGTGAGCGTAGTTGAGAAATTTTTTTTTCAAGTTTACGTATGGTTTGAATATTGAGTTCTCCTTCACTCAATTCATTGGCAATTAAAAAAATATTTGTATCAATTTGGATTTTACTAAAGTTACATAAGCCTTCTGCTTGTTTTAGTTTTTGATACTTCGAGCTGCCATATTGCATTGTTCGGCTCTCTTGCCACAATTGATTGGCTCTCTCTTCTTCTTGTACCGTACAATCAGCAAATAAAACAGAGCTAAAGAGTAGAGGTAGTAGGGCTTTTTTCATGGATTTCCTTTTTTATGGTTTTCTTTTATACTAAATAGAGAGAAAAATTCCCCTACATCTCACGACTAACCCACAAAAGTTTAGAACCAACTATCTGATTAGATTCAATGAGATTCATCGCTTTTTTAATGTCAGCTACTTTTGAGAGTTCTCCGTTAGTTTGGTTATAGAGTTTTTGAAGTGCTAAGGCTGTGCTTTTGTTGACTACAAAGGCACTTAGCATTTCCTCTCCTACAGGAGATGTTGATGTTAGAGCAAGAATCTTTTTGTTGGTGTTAGCATTAACATAAGGCATCTTTTGATTATTTGGATAGCTTAGTTCTAGTCTGTTACTTTCACCCATTTTAAAAAGTACAAAGTAACCAGCTCTTTTACTTTCTAAATGTATGGAGAATTTTTCACCTATAGGGTAGTTTTTAGAAGTTATGCCTTGGCTATTTTGAGCGTAGAGCTGAAAATCTTTTGATGGGGTAGCAAGGTTAAAAAGTTGTTCTTTAAGTGAAAAATGTGTGGGACTAATACGAATGTCTTTTGTATAAGAGGGAAAGACAGTAAAGTTGTTTTTGGGTAGTATTATTGGTTTTTGAGGTAGTTTTCCATCATTATTCTTAATGTCATAAAGACAACTGTTAATGCTATTTCGTTTATGATTGTTAGCTAGACATCGGGTGATTGCCATAGAGAAGTAACCTCGTTTGTCAATGCTAGACTCAGAGGCGTAGTCACTGTAAGTGGTAGAAGAGAGGTAGATAAGATGTTCATAAGGGTAGGTTCCTCTTCTCGTTGGTTTGGGCGTGTAAAATGGTAGATTTGAAGGAGAATTAAAAACATTTTTGTAAGCACTACCTGAAAAACAGGCATCGAAAATGACAACGGTACGAACATTGTTTACATCTAATGTTCTAAAGAGTGGGGCTAAAGACTCTTTGATGACAAGGTATTGGTTATCTCCTGTGAGTAATGCTCCTGTGCCTTCAAGTCTTTTTTTGAGTTGAGGCTTATGTATATTGCCAGGATCAAAAGGGCTACTACCATGTCCTGAGAAAAAGAGGTAAACCCAGTCGTTTTCTTTGGCATTGTCCACAATCTTTTGAAAGGCATCTATGATGTTTTTTGCCGTTGCATTGGTTCCATAAAGCTGTTGTCTATACTGAACCCCTTTGTTGGCTAAAAGTTGGTTCATGGCTACAGCGTCGTTTTCGGCTCCTATAAGGTTTCCGTTGTTAACACCAATGACAAGTGAATGCATTTGTGCTGGAAGTATGCTTATGCATAAAGTGAGTAGTAGAATGATTTTTTTTAGCATTAAAAGTTCCCCCTTTTTTTCTGAACTTATATGATTATATAGAGATTAAACTTATTGTTGTAGAATTATTTGATGAAATTTATATATATTTTACTTTTAAGTACCGTTTTAAACGCAAGTTGTAGTCAAGAAGAAACAGAAGCTTCCAATGCATTTTTTTTTCAAGCAAGTGAAGCCAAAACGTTAGAAACACAGGTGGAATTACTGCAAAAATCTCTTGAAGCTTGTTTCTCTTATGAAGTAGAAGTCTCGCTCTTACTCTTAAAAGTAGACAAAAGTACTAACAGTAAAGAGAAAGAAACCCTTTATGACGAACTACTAGAAAGCCTTTCAAACATTAAAAACAATGACGCTATGGTTAAAGCAATGCAAAACAAAATCAATAGGGAATTAGCCAAAATATATGCAGATAAAAACCCTGAACTTTCTGTAATTTATAAACAAAAAGCAGACGCTAAAAAAGAAATTGAGGAGAAAAAAGAAAAAAACTACCTCCCATGGATTGTTTCCTTACTAGCATTACTACTATGGGCTTCATGGGATTTACTAAAAAAATGGGGAAAGTTCTAAAGTATTTAGTATAATCAAAACATTAAAGCTTTAAAGGTAACCCATGCGACTCATCCTAATCTTACTCCTAACCATAAACCTACTTCAAGCCCAAAAACTAGCTTTGGTTATTGGAAACTCTAACTACCAACAAGGGTTTTTACCCAACCCCACCAAAGATGCTGACTTAATAGCCCAAAACCTAAGGTCGGTAGGCTTTTCTGTAACGCTTAGAAAGAATCTAAAAACAGCTTATGACATGGAAGAGGTGATTAACACTTTTGCTAAAACACTTAGTAGCGATGATATAGCCGTGGTTTACTACGCTGGTCATGGGGTGCAGTGTAATGGTAAAAACTACCTTATGCCCACCAAAGCCAATGTGGCTAAAGGTGGGCAACTTAAAAGTAAAGCTGTTGATTTAGATTTTCTTACAGGTGGGGTAAGTGACATTAAACTAGCCATTGTAATGCTTGATGCTTGTCGAAACAATACCTTTCCTTCTTGTGGAAGAACAAGAAGCAGAGGATTGGTTCAGCCAAATGTAGAAAGTAATGGAGGGATGATTATCTCTTTTGCTACAGCATCCAATGAGATAGCCTTAGACGGCAATGGTAACCATAGCCCTTATGCTTTGGCGTTAACAAAGTTCATGAATCAGTCTATGCCTGTAGAGACTTATTTTAGAAAAGTAGGAGGGGAGGTTTTCCGTTCTAGTGAACAGCGACCGATGTTGAAGAACAGTTTTTATGGGAGCTTTTCTTTTGCTAAAAAGCCACAAGTAGGGTCGGTTCACCGACCAATAGTAGAAGCAGAAAAAGTTGATATTTCAACTTCTAAATGGATAACACCTAAAGATAGTGTTTGTAAAGCCAATGGTGGAGAAATAGATAAACATGGCGCTTGTAAAGCCAATTGGAATAATGCTAAAAAGATTTGTTCGGCTAGTGGAGGGCAGTTACCTAGTAGAGATGACTTAAAACAAGTGGTAGTTGATTGTGGTGGGATTGTAAATTCTGATTGGTTGGGGAAAGATGCAGAGAAAAATAAGAAAAATTCTTCTTATCAATCTTGCTATAAAGAAAAAGGTTTTAGTAGTTTTAATTGGACACGAGAAGAAAAAGATTCTTCTTACGCGTGGATTGTCGGTTTCGTCGATGGCGGTGACGGTTGGCGCTATAAGACAGATAACGGTTATGCCTTATGTGTCCGTTAGTGTAAGAGACAGTATTTTTGACTTTTGTAAAAAAGAAAGAAAAAGCTTTTGAGGAAGAAAATGTTTCTTTCTTCCAACAGTTCGGCATAAATTAATAAAAACCATCCTATAAAGAATAGCTGAATCCAAAGCTATTTTTTAAAGACATAGGAATATTGTTTAATTATTTGAGTATTTTGAAAAGAGTATTCAAATGACTAAATAAAAACTAAAATATATTTGGTC
>CACVAR010000393.1 GCA_902727905.1 uncultured Sulfurovum sp.
AGAGGGTACGTCAAGAGGGGTATTACAAGAACATGCACGTCACAGACTTCAAGCCATTTCAGTGCGTAGTACACGTTATACCATGTCTTCGGTCATCAATGCTTTTGTGGCTTCGGTAACGGTTGGTGTAGAGAGTGAGGAGTCATTTAACTTCTTCTTAGAAAAGCTTTTAGGATTGAACCTTTTTGTTATTACGGATGAAGAGTACTTAGCCATAGAAATCAAAGCCATTTATGATAAGTTTGTGTTTCAATATAAAAGAAACCCAGATTTTTTAGTGGGGGCTGTTGCTAAGTCATCACTCCCATTTGTACAAGAGCTACAAGGTGATGCTCAAGCCCTTTTTGAAGCCTTAGAAAATGGAAAGAAAAAAAGAAACGTAGGAGATGGATTTAAACACATTGTTTCTGACAATTGGAAAGTAGACATGGTGGTCACTTTTAACATTCGTTCACTCAAAAACTATTTTGACCTAAGAGACTCTGGTGCTGCATGGTTTCAGATTCAATGGTTGGCTGAAGAGATGAAGAAGGTTACGCCGTTGAAGTATTTAAAACTTATCTCTAAAGATCATAAAACCTTATAAAAACTTTGATACATGTTGGTCGATTCACCGACTAATAAAGGGAAGTAAATAATAAACTAGAGAATTTAGAGATGCCATGAAAGAAGCTGTTTTGACGTTTCAAAATAACTTTGCTACAGAATTACTTTTAGCTCCTGAAGCGTTAGACTTTTCTTATGAGAAATATGTTCGAGAGAAAATGGAAGAAAATGGATGTGATACTCTTGATGATTATTTAAGTTTTTTTGAGGAAAATATATTTTTAGAGAATGAGATAAAAATACTTTTTAGTAAAAAGAATGTGTCTAACTGAAAAAGAGTTATAGTCCATCTGATAGGCTAATTAAAGCCTATCCTTCAAGATATCCATCGCTTGTATCATGTCTTTGTCGCCTCGTCCAGAGAGGCTGATGACTACCGTTTTACCTTGTAATTCCTCTTTAGGTATTTTTTTAAGGTAAGCAATGGCATGAGCTGACTCAAAAGCAGGGACAATTCCTTCTGCACGGCTTAACCATACAAAAGCATCCATTGCTTCATCGTCTGTTACATTGTCATAACGTACTTTTCCCTCTTCCATAAGATAGGAGTGTTCAGGACCAATACCTGGATAGTCTAATCCAGCTGAAATAGAGTAAGCCTCTTCTACTTGTCCTTCATCACTTTGGAGTAAATAGCTTAGTTGACCATGTAAAACCCCTGGTTTACCCAAAGCTAAACTTGCACCATGTTCACCACTCTCTAAACCTCTTCCACCAGCTTCTATACCAATACATTGTGTTTTCTCTTCTTCTATGAAGTGTGCAAACATACCCAAAGCATTCGACCCACCACCAATACAAGCTAAAACATAATCAGGCATATCAAACTTTTGAGCTACTAGCTGTTTTTTGGCTTCATCACTAATAATGGCTTGAAAGTCACGTACCATAAGAGGATAAGGATGAGGACCAGCAGCCGTACCAATAATGTAAAAGGTGTCACGTGCATTGGTAACCCAATGGCGTATGGCATCATTCATTGCATCTTTTAAGGTTGAACTTCCAGACTCTACAGCATGGACTTTTGCCCCTAAGAGTTTCATTCTAAAGACATTGAGTTTTTGACGTTCTACATCTTTGGCTCCCATAAACACTTCACATTCTAAACCCATAAGTGCTGCAACCGTAGCTGAAGCAACACCATGTTGACCAGCACCTGTTTCAGCAATGATTTTTGTTTTACCCATACGTTTTGCCATAAGCCCTTGCACAATGGTGTTGTTAATTTTATGCGCTCCTGTATGGTTTAGATCTTCACGTTTCAGCAAAATGGTGGCATCTAATTCGGCTGAGAGTTTTTTAGCATGATACAAAGGTGATGGACGACCCACATAATGTTCTGAAAGTTCATAGACCTCATCCCAAAATGCTTCTTCAAAACGTATGGTTTTATAAAACTCATCCAGCTCTAAAAGAATGGGCATAAGCGTTTCAGGTACATAACGCCCACCAAATTTACCAAAATGGCCTTTGTGATCTGGATCAAAAGGAAAGGCTTTAGGAATATACGGGTTCATTGGGACTCCTTTCTGAGAGTTCAGCTGCTAACTTATGGGCAATTGGTCCTTTACCATTACCAAGATTTGGGGCGTTTTTAATACCCAAATAGATAAAGTTTTTTGAAAGCTCTATGGACTTTTTTAAGCTTTTCCCCAGTGCCAAGTTAGCAGCAATGGCTGAGGAGAAACTACAACCTGTTCCGTGGGTATTATCTGAGTCAAGGGATGAGGTTGTGAAGTGATACTTTTCATTTTTGTTGTAAAGGGTATCTACAGAATAAAAAGATTCATTATCTTCTATGGTTTCATGTTTTACTAAAATTGTATAAGGTTGATTTTCAAATGAATTACCAAACAGTGCCT
>CACVAR010000394.1 GCA_902727905.1 uncultured Sulfurovum sp.
ATGTATCTGTTCCATTGTAGTTTGCTGTTGGGGTATAAGTAATCGTTGTTCCACTTATTTCAATCGTTCCATGTGATGGTGCTGTCTTTTGGGTCGCTGTTACACTATCTCCATCTATGTCCGTATACGTAAAGCTCAATGTTTTACCATTATCTTCATCGGTTGTGAGAGTACTATCAATGGTAATGCTTGGTTCATCGTTTATACTAGATACCGTAACAGTAATTGTTTTATCGGTTGTATATCCTGCACTATCTGTCAGCGTAATAACAAATGTATCTGTTCCATTGTAGTTTGCTGTTGGAGTATAGGTAATTGTTGTTCCACTTATTTCAATCGTTCCATGTGTTGGTGCTGTCTTTTGGGTCGCTGTTACGGTGTCTCCATCTATATCCGTATACGTAAAGCTTAATGTTTTACCATCGTCTTCATTGGTTGTAAGGATGCTATCAATGGTTATTGTTGGTGCATCATTAACACTCGTAGAAACAACTGTTGTTACTGAATTCACTGCTGAATCAGATGTTCCATCATTTGCTGTAATACTAAAGGTCGTGGTTTCTGTACTTCCTACGGCTACTCTATTGGCTGTTGGCGTAAAGACAATGGCTCTTAGTGCTGTTTGTACCGATGCTATGCTTCCACTTGCAATACTTGTTGTTGATAAACTTCCCTTTGTATTGTCATCGAGTGTTATGCTAATCGAGATATCATTACCTTCTGTATCTGCTAAAACTACGTCTAAGAATGGCGTTAAGGTTGCATTATCATTCACAGCTTGATTGGCTGTAGTTCCTGTGATGGTTGGGGCTGTGTTTGCTACTGTTGTAAAACTCCAAGATGTTGTGTCTTGAATCCCTGCGTAAGCATTGTTTGCACTGTCTTTTAAAGCTGTTGCTGGAATTTGTACAGAATATTCTGTATTTAAATCTAAGGTAACACTTGGGTTTATTGTCACTACGGCATTAGCAATAGTCACAAGCCCACTTGTAACATCAATCGCTTGTACTATTGAATCATCATTGTTCTTTTTAATTAAAATATTTCCTGTGCCTACAACTGCATTCTCATTTAGAGTAATGACTAAGTTACTGTTTGTTGCAATAGCTGTCGCATTATCCACTGGGCTTAACGTTGTGAGTGTTGGTGCTACATCATCCGTAACCGTAATAGAAACGACTTCGGTATAAGAGTCATCTCCATCATTGACTTGGAGTAAAATACTGTATGTTCCTGCTGCTAATGTACCAGCATCAGTAGCTCTTAGGTTTGTACCGTCAATATTAAAGCTTCCATTATTCGTATCTCCTGTTCCTGTTACCAAACTATAGGTCGCTCCATCTCCTGTATCGGCATCACTTGAACCTAGCGTTGCTATCACACCGTTTGCTCCAGCACTTTGGGCTACAGTCGTTCCAGTTAAGGTAATGTCTGTTGGTGCATCATTAACACTCGTAGAAACAACTGTTGTTACTGAATTCACTGCTGAATCAGATGTTCCATCATTTGCTGTAATACTAAAGGTCGTGGTTTCTGTACTTCCTACGGCTACTCTATTGGCTGTTGGCGTAAAGACAATGGCTCTTAGTGCTGTTTGTACCGATGCTATGCTTCCACTTGCAATACTTGTTGTTGATAAACTTCCCTTTGTATTGTCATCGAGTGTTATGCTAATCGAAATATTATTACCTTCTGTATCTGCTAAAACTACATCTAAGAATGGCGTTAAGGTTGCATTATCATTCACAGCTTGATTGGCTGTAGTTCCTGTGATGGTTGGAATGGTATTTACTGCTGTCGTCGTAGCATTCGCCGTTCCCACAGTAGCATCAGTCTTATAATCAATATCTGCCCCAGTATTACTATAAGGAAAAATCTTATAATAATACTGCGTACCAGCCGTAAGCCCTGTCCAAGCAACTGTACCTGTTCCTTGGGTAATGTTTTGAACACCTGCACCATCAGCACAATCTGTATCATCTGTTTGTGCTGTAGTATCTACAGGGTCAGTAAATGAACTAGAAGTACTACACATAAGCAAATAACTATCAGGTGTCACTGCACCTGTAGCATCTGTCCAAGCTGTGGTGATTTGGCTTATGCTGTTGGCTGTGGCTGTGAATGCTGTTGGGTGGTTTGTTGGTTCTGCTTTGGTGGTTACTGGGGCAGTATATGTCCCACCATAAGGTCCACCACTTAATGTTCCTGCTGTTATGGAATAAACTAATCCACTACGACTTAATGTTGCTCCTGAAAAACCTTGATTGTCAGAGTCTGCACCAAAGGTTAAAATACAAGATGCTCCATCACTCAATGCAACATCAAGGGCATTAGTATTAAGACCACTAATTGTTGCACCTGAACAAGAGGCAGATGAAAAAATCGCTACTGCTGATCCAGTATGCATAACAAAACGTGCAGGGTTAGGTGGACTGGAGAGAGTTAAACCATCGGGCAAGAAACCTGTAAAAGGAAATGAAGATGCAGGCTGTGCACCTGGATCATTATATTGATTAGCAGAAAAACCACTAATATGGTAAGAACAACTATCAAAGCTAACATCAAGAGCAGGCATTGTACCATTAACTGTATCAGACCCAGAACTTCCAGGACAGTTTATATCTGCTTTAGCTTCTGTTAAAAATGTAAAAAATAATAGCCAAAGCATTATCAATCTCTTTATTAAATATATCATTTTATTGTTCCTCCATTTTGTATTTTATGATTAAAATACACTCCTACATAAAAATTTTTCATTATTACTCCTCCTTAACTAGTTTGTTTAGTAGTTTATACTTTAAACTGAATAGTACTATTCAATTTAAAGTATAAACTCATTACAAAGTCTAAAAAAATTTAGACTTTAGCTTTGGTTAATCTCTTGAAGGAAAGATACCAGTTAGAGCAATCACATAATTAACAACTTGATAGGGTTGAATATTAGTAGATTCACCACTAGAGGGAGATATGGTTTTATTAGGTAAGTTTGTAGAGAAAGCATTACCCGTAAAGGTAGGATTTCCTCTAGCATCTTCAATTCCTGTAATTGCTAATGCATTAGTATCTTCAGTTATCTGATTTTGATTCCCTATCCCATTATATACCCTTAGACTATGCGATGAAGAATTCTCACTACCACTTTTCTCTCCAATTCTTCTACTAGTCAAACCTGGTCCTTGTCCATCTCCCATAGCTACTCTACCTCTCAAATCAGGAAGTGCAAAAGTTGTTCTTCCATCCCCTCCATAAATTGTTCCTAAAAGTGAAAAGAGTGCTTCATTTTGTGATATTGACAATAGTTGTCCATCACATTTTGCCCAACCTTGTGGTGCAAAGTTAAAGCCTACTGTCATAATTTGTCCTATAAATGGTTCCATTTTTTGTTCCTTTAATTATTTATCACATAAAGTTATATACTATTATATAATAAAGCTATAACATAAAAATATCAATTTTTTATCGATTTTTTAAATTTTTCCTTTATATTTTAAAACAAAGCCTACTCATTTTGAAACATCTCTAAGGAACCTGCCCTATCAACAATAAGTCGACTATGCTGATACAGTTCCCAATCAGTTATTTGTTTTTGTAGTAGACTTATATAAAGGGGACAGGCTACTTAATTATTTGTTTTTTAACTTGTAACCGACTCTCTACCTAACTCAAACATCCCTATCATAAGAAAAAAAAATATATAAAAAATATATAAACTCTATTTTTTTTAAAAAAATAGAGTAAATTACATAATTAATCCAAAAACTGTTTATTAGGATTTTTTAATGTTCTTTAATATTATAATCTTAGAGTAATTGAAGGAAGTTGGGTATGAAGTTGTTGGAGGTTTAAGGTTTTAACCTTATATTTGTAACGCAGATGAAATTCATAGTGATCAAATCTAGTACAAAACTTACTGCGAACAGTTTAATTTTGCCTAGAGATGGTTTTGTTTTTATAAAATGGGGGACTGTAATAAACTCTGCATCAATACAATAACTTTACTCATTTTGTAAAGCATCTAAAGTACCTTCTCTAGCTATCGAAAGTCTACTATGCTTAGCCAATTTCCAATTGGTCATAAACTTTTGAATATATTCTATGTGGTAACTAATAAGTCTCTTATTCTCTGACGCTTGTTTTCCAAGAGATTTTTCGGTCAATGTATGTAAATCATCAATAGCCCTTTCCACCACATAGGAAGAAGATGGGTTTTTACTTAAAAAGTACATAATTTTCTGTGTAATATCTACATCAGGGCTATACTTACTAAAAGATTGTTTAACATCTCCTACTTGACTATTATTTTCAATATTCCATTTCCAATTTTTTTTATTTCCATAACGAATACTTTTAACTTTTACATCTCCAGACGCCTTCACCGACCAATCAGACATATTTGAATGGCTTAAGCCCAACTTTGCTGTAAAAAAACTAGAAAACATTTGTCGTTTATCATAAAAACTTTTATCTATTTTAAAACGTTTTGTTCTCATGTCAAACCCTGCAGATAAATAAATGAGTTTTAAGTTAAAGCCTTTGTTCTTTAATTTTTTAATTAAACGGGTTTTGTCCCATAATTTCAATTTTAAAAGTGATTGAGCAGTAGACTCGCTTATGTCTTTTGAACCAATAACAGGATCCATCAAATAAAGAATCAAGTCTTTTTGTTTACCTTCAGAAGTTCGTGAACTTAAATTAGGAAGAAACTTTTCTAAAGAATCTAAAAAATAAGGTACAAAAAAAGCACTTCCACGACTAAAGCCTCCGACAATCAAATTTTCTGCCTTATAGATGGCTTCTCTCTTACCTTTTAGACGACTTACAATATAGTCATCAATAACTTTTTTTGATGTTAAATTAAACCTAACACCTCGAATCTCAGACAGAATGCCATATGAAAAATTTTTTAACCCCCAACCTTTCATTACCGTATAGTTAGAGCTATCTATATCGCTAAAAAGATGTTTATTGGTTTTAAGCTCTTCACCTGTTCCATTAAACCAAATAATATGATTGTAATTCACCCTTGGAATCTCCGTGTTACGGGCTAATATCTGAATGTTTGCATTAGATGTTTTTGTTCCATTACTAACTTTGTATGTAAAGTTTACAGAGTTGTCCTCTAATTTACTTAAAAGTTTAAGAGGACTATAACTAGGTGCTTTTTCCTGATATTCAAGCATATTAGTAACATTGTCATCAATATCATTATCATATCTATCATCATAATAGTTTTTTGCAGAAGGATAATCATCTACCTCATCATAAGTCTGTTCAGCATCATGAAAATCATAACCCTTCACTTTTTCATTGGGGACATAGGTAATGATGTTATCAACAATACTAACCGTTCCTTCTTCAGGTTGTGTTTCTATACTATAGGTTAAAGTATCATTAACGTCACCAGGATCGGCATCAAGAGTAATGCTCAAACTATTACTACTCCCCACAAGATAAGATACACTTTTATCGTAGGCAAGGGGAGAGGGAACTTTAGAGATACGTATTAGTTCTTTTATCTCTTCCTTAGTGTCTACATCTTCAGCCTTTAAACCTTGAATCTCATTATTAAGATTAGCTACTTCATACTCATTAAGATTGCTAAACCCTAGAACTTGATAATCAATTATTTGAGGTGACCTCACAGAATTATTTACATCTGTTACATAGTCTTGAATGTCTTGCAAGACTTTAGCTTGCTTTGATTCTGCCAAAAAATTGGATTTTCCACTACACCCAATAAATAATAAAATCAACGTGCTGTACAATACAGCCTTAGTATAATATCTCATATATTTCCTGTCCTTTTTATTTGAGAATACTTATTCCTGAAAACAGTTTTATATTTACTCAGATCCTAAATATTCTATTTTAAATAGAAGGTCTGAATTAGGTGGGATAACACCACCCCACCCTCTTCTTCCATAAGCTAACTTAGAGGGTACATCGAGTTGACGAACTCCCCCTACTTCCATACCAACCATACCTTCATCCCAACCTTTTATCACCTGATTTACTCCAAGTTTAAACTGAAAAGGTTTATCTCTATCATGTGTAGACTCAATTTTAACTCCATTTTTTAGCCACATTGTATAGTGAACTGTTACTAAAAATGTATGATTAGGTTCAATTTTTTGACCTGTACCAACATTTAAATCTTCATATTTTATACCATTATCCATTGTAACTATTGACATAGATTTACCTTTTAATCTTACTTATTCTTATTACTTTCTCTTGAAGCCATCATACATCCTATAAAGAGTAGAACGAAATTTGTACATTTATACTCCTATTAATAAATTTCATATCTATACTATCTTCTTTAGTTTTTTATAGAATGGTAATCTTGACGTGAGAGGATAAAAGTATCAATAGCATAAGATCCATCAGGATTTCTCCTATTGGATAAAAAAGATTTATCAAATCCTAATCTAAGAATACCATAAGAATGATGCGTGGTATACCTATTAGATCTTAATGTTTTATGATTTTCCAGCTCTGATACGGGTAAGATATTAACATCTCTAATATTTCCCCTCCATATTAGGAATTTAGGTACCACAAAGAATTTTTGATTTTTATTATTTTTATTTTTTATTTCAAGCCTAAAAGCTTCCTCTTTATTACCAGTATAAGTAAGAGCATATTTTCCATTATCATAAAGAGATACAATTTGAAAGATATTACCAGAGTTTCCTAAAGGAACAAAGATAAAGGACTGAGCATCACTGATTAATTTGTTCCTGGCAAAATAGGCATCTCTAAGACCAGCCTCTAGAGGGTACCCTAGGAAGTTAGAAGTATCAGTATGGATATGTATACTAAAAGAACGTTTTTCATCTATATACTCGCCAGGACTTAAGGTACCCCATAAATATCGTTCTTGATAATCTTGAATGGCAAAAAACGAACCTTTTCTTATTTCCAAGGTCGCATACTTAGCCCCAAATGTATTGGATGACCATACTTCTTTTTTCTTAAGTTTATTATCTTTCTCTTCAAATATATATGCCACTAAGTTACCTGATTCTTCATAAACCAATTGTGTACACTTAACTGGTAACTCATACTTAACACGAGCCTTACCCAGATCTCTATAAAACACTTGAAAAGTTTGGGTTTCTGAATCAAGATAAATATAGCACCTTTCATCCCTTGAATAGTACTTAAGATTAGGAATTATTTCACTACCTGGTCTAAAGTAGGCATACATCTTTACCTCTTCTTTTCTATCACTGCTAAAAGATAAAAAATTGGCAACATCATCTGCACTCTTTATCTTACTTTTTACAGGATCTAAAGGTATTAAATTAAATTTTTGATTCTCTTGATGATTCTTATCATAAATAACAATCTCAGCATTATCATTTTTATTATACGCGTATACATCCATAGCTTTACTACTATCTTTGCTATTATTATCCATTGGTTGAATATAAAAAACCCCATCCTCTTTTGTTAAAGTAATATCAAATCTATTTATCCTTCCTTCATCTTTTATCTTAAAAGAAGTACCTCTATTTTTGTCATCTAAGCTTAAGGTTTTTTTAGTAGCAGAACCCTCTCCAACATATCGTATTATTTGTTGATTTTTTTCATCTAACTTAAATAGATATTTTGTACTTTCAGAATCAATATCTGTTTTTTGTACTAATCTGGTCTCCCTCTCCTTCATACCAAGAAGAGTATTTTTTCCTTTTTTTGAAAAGTTATTAAATACAGGAACAATAATGAATGTTTGATTATTTCCATAAATTTGCTTAATAATAGGTTCGTTTTCGTTTCCAAGAAACAACTTAAGGATATCATTATTTATGTATTCTATAATTTTCTTGATAGGTCTAGACTCCTCTGCACTCCCACCTCTTTGTTCTCTAATATTTAATATAGTATTAAAATACTCTTGTCTTTTTTCGTTGTTCAGTTCATTCTCATGGATTACTGCAAAAAAGTTTAAAGCCTCTTTTTGTTTTAGAGAAATGAGTTCCAAAATGTTTATCAACATTTTATTAATATGTGTAGCCTCTCCATAAAACTGAGACATTGTATACGTATCATCCTCTTTTAACCTCTTAAATAAAATACCTAATAAGCTATCATAATCTGTTATGTTTTGAGTCTTAGACTCAAAAGTTGCATTTTTCAATTCAACTTCAATTCCATAAGCTTTAATAAGCAAAGTTTTAACTGTAACCTCAAAGTCAGAATCAAAATATTTTTGCATAACTTTTATGTCCTCAGGGTTAAGCCTAGAATATTTATCTATTTTATCAAGTACCTTTTGATATCTATCTGAAATTAAAGTTGTATTAGCACTACTAAACTTTTGGAAGTCCAATAGTCTTAGTTCTGTTTGTATTTTTCCAAATTGCTCATCAAACTTTTTACCAATATATCCTTTTAAAGCTCTTATCTCTTTTGTAATTAAGGCTTCTTTTCCTTTTTCTTCTGTAAAAATTGATTCTAATATTACTCCATTAACAAATGCAAACACAAAACTTCCCATAGGGAATGTTGAAAAAAGTGGAGCAGCCATAGCTAATAGTTTTTTAGTTAGTTCTTCCATTTCCTTCTGTGTAGGCTTGATATCCTTCTTATCCTTACCTTGAATCACTTTAACAAGAGCATGACCTAGCCAACTTCCTACATACTTTTGAACATCATTAGTAATTTCATCTATTTGATAAACCTTCGCATCTTTATCTTTCAACTGTTTAACTAAATCAGCTCTTTTTTTGCTATATTTATTCTTATCATAAAAAGCTTTTTCTGCACTCTTTAGAGTTTTTTCATTTTCTTCTACGCGTTTAGACCTAGCCTGTTCAAGTATAGCCGTAGCTATACTTTTCCTTAATGGGTCATTACTAGGAATATGATTTATCCAGTTTGTCGCAGTAACTTTCTCATCCTCTATCTTATCAAGCTCATCATTATAAGCATTTTGAGCCTGTTGATAGTCATAATCTGTTTCTAGACTTCTCCAACCCAATGTACTTTTTAATAGAACTTTATCTTGCCATTTTTTAGGCTCTTGGGTATCAAAATAATCCTTAAAATACTCTTCTATTGTAGCTATATTCAATCTTTTTTCATAATTATTTTTTTTAAATAATTTTTCTAGTTCATCTAACATCATTTGAAAAGCTTTTTGAAACCCTACCTTCTCTTTAGATTCGTCACTGTTAAACCATATATCATATATCTCTTCTTTAACTTGAGTATGTTTGATAATAAAATTGATAATAATAGCTATAACCCCTTTTTGATCGTTATCTCCAATCAATAATCTTTCGCTTTTACCACACCATGTAGCCAAGTCATACCTTAAAAGATTCCAAAGTTTTTCTCTTAATTCTCTTTTAAATATAACTTGATTAACGTATTTATCAAAGTAAGCTAAGTCATTCTCGATTAAACCAGCCATAGATATACCGTCATAGTATTTATCTCGTAAAAACTCATCACGATCACTTTCTCTCTGAAGATTAAATGTACTGTCCCTAAGTGTTATTAAATTTTGAAACTTTGCAGTCTCATTAACTAGCTCTTTAAAGGGTTTGTTATGCATCTCTTTTTCTAATTTATTAAAATCTTTTTTATCACTTTCACTTAAATTAGATTCAACTATTCTCACTAAAGAAAGCTTACTTTCTTTGATTATGAATTCTTCAGCTTTTATTTTTAATAAGAGTTCTTGTTTCCAATTACTCTCGCCTAACATTGATACGTTCTTTAGTTTTTTTCTATTCATTTGTTACCCATTTTATAACTTTTTACCCTAACAGTAATTCTAAAAAATTACACCTCATTTTTTCCAATACTCAATCTAAAACTCTATGGAAAATTTTTCATCTTAAATACTTTTATTAGGTAATTAAAATGTTGTTATTACATATTATTTTTCCATAATATTATTTTTCTTTATTTATTAATTTTTTTAGATACTCCGTAAATTACTAAGTATCGAATAACAACTATTTAAAACCTGATACCTTATTTTTTAACTTTCACGTCTTTTTCCAAAAACTCATCATAATGCAACACATTTTCTTTCTCTTCAGGCTTTAGGACAACATGTTTATAGTCCTCTTTATTTGCACTTTCAAGTTTACTGTCTACTTCAAAATAAATGTTAATTTGACTGGTGTCTTTCATTTCTGCATTTAGCTCTTCATTAGTAGGCATTTGCTCATCCATACTTTTTGTCAAAACTTCTGTTTCGTCAGTCATCTCAATAAATGAAAGAAAATTTAAGGCATAGCCTTTGATTAACTCTTTTTTATCGGTACCGTTAATCATTCTTCTAGCCCCTGCCCAGTCTTCATCTATGGCATTGAAGTATCGCTCCAGATTATGTCTTGGTACAAAAGAACCAATCAACATCCCCACACATAAAATTTTAACAGAGACTTCTGTATTCAATACCAAAGAAGGGTTATCATAAAGCTGATCACCCAGTCCAATGAATTGACCAATACGTTTATAGTTATAACCATGGGTCAGTTGTACCAGTCCTCTTCCAAAATAGCTGTAGCCATTACGATGATAAAGCATTTTTAATTTCTAGGGTTGTGACCGTTGTCATTTTTTAATAATGCCTTGCCACTCTTGTCTCATCAATGCTTTAAACTCTAAAAAACCCATATCTGAAGTTGGATTAAATTGGGTAATCTCTTGATTAACATTATCAATATAATCAAAATACTCATAGTGAAAATTATTTGCTTTACCATATTGGTAACACTGAATCGTAATACATGTAGGACCATTTATATTACAGTTATGTAATTGATGCGTTTGATTTAATTTATCAGAAAGCCATGTAATATCTCCTGTCTTAAATAATTTTCTAGCAAATGGTTCTTTATGATGTTTTGAGAGCATAGGGTATAGGTTTACTGTAATCTCTCCATGTAATACACGAATAATTGCATCAGCATCAGCATGATTATGTATGGGAGAATAATGATCAGGTGGCCATATTTCTAAAACATATGGTACTCCTGGAGACTCTCCTTGATTCATCCCTAAAGTAATTCTTAGATAAGTTGACTTTATCTCTGTCTCACCAAATTCAGAAGCTTTCTCTATAAGTTTTTTATGACACCATCCATCTTTATTCTTAATACTAAATTCTATAGCATCTGTAAATTCAGGAAAATCAGGAGTATTGAGAACAAACGATTCTCCACTAACAGTATCATAAAGTGTTTGACATTCACGGCTAAGTCCAGCAGGTGATGTTGCCCAAGAATTTGCAGCAATTTCCATGGTCATTTTATTTGAGGGGAGGACAATGACAGGAGGCTCTATGGTTACAGGATCTCTCCATATATCTATATCTTTCATTGCTTTAGGTGGTCTGATAGTACTAATATCTTTTGTCCAATCCCCATTTTTATCGTCTTTAAGAATCATAGAATAATTATATTCAGCTAAAACTGTTAATAGTCGTAATTCACCTTTTCCATACCGTAAACAACTATTATGACTGTCCAAACTAAACCAATAATTACATTCTAAATCTAAATCTAGACCAATGTTATCAAAAGTTCCAAGTAATTCTTTTTGCTCTAATACAAATGCATAAAAAGAGACAGATTGTTTATCTATCAACAATTCAAACCCTTTTACTTTATCAGAGGTAGATAATATCATCGAGAAAGGCTCTACATTATTGTCTATCACAACAGAAACACTACCTTGTCCCTTAATAATAAGCGTCTTATCTTCATTATTATTAATTAAATACAGATCTTTATCAGAATATACATCTTTATCAGAATACTTTTTTTCTATACTATGAAGCTCATTTTTAGTTAATTTCATTTTAAATTCCTTTTTTTCTTTACCTATCAATTTAAGACTTAAAAAATCTCAACTTCGTAATTTACAAACGCATAAACACTCATCAATTTTAAATTGGGTGAGATGAGACTTTTACTCTTTACCTCTTATTCGTTGATTAGTTGGGCGAAGGGCAGACACGGAGGTCTGCCCTTCGTTCGCATAAATAAAACATTCAAATCTAATCCTTCTAACATCATAAACAAAGAAAACAGGCTACTTAATTATTTGTTTTTTAACTTGTAACCGACTCTCTACTTAACTCGAACATCCCTATCATAAGAAAAAAATATATATAAAAAATATATAAACTCTATTTTTTTAAAAAAATAGAGTAAATTACATAATTAATCCAAAAAATGTTTGTTAGGATTTTTTAATGTTCTTTAATATTTTAATTTTAGGGTAATTGAAGGAAACTGGGTATGAAGTTGTTGGAGGTTTAAGGTTTTAACCTTATATTTGTAACGCAGATGAAATTCATAGTGATCAAATCTAGTACAAAACTTACTGCGAACAGTTTAATTTTGGGTCGTGCATCTCAAATTAGTTGATAAGAGTAGCAAGGTATAATGAGTTTATGAGACATAGACCAAGATGTAAAAAGTGTGGCAGTATTAATAGCGTAAAAAATGGGCATAATAGTTGTGGGACA
>CACVAR010000395.1 GCA_902727905.1 uncultured Sulfurovum sp.
ACCTCTACAGCTTTTAATATGTGATTAACAACTAAAGATATCAACTGGCTTTACTGATGTAGTCATATAGGTTTAATATATCCAATCTTACACCTATTGCTATAAGGAGAAAAATGTTGTTTTATCTCTAGTCATAAACTGTGATTGTTACAAGATTTGAAGTTAGTACTTCAATCTTACAAGAGTAATATATTTCTTTTTAGAAGTACATTTACTCTTAATTTATTATACGAGGATAAAGTATGAAAAAAATACTACTATTATCTGTAGCAACTGCTTCACTATTGGTGGGGAGTTCTATAGAAGAATTACAAGCACAACTAACAAAACAACAAGAGACTATTAACTTATTACAAACAAAACTAGAACAATTGGTTGAAGCTAAAGCGTCTGAAAATGCTAGTACAGCAAAAACCATTAAAAAAGAAGCAACTAAAAAAGAAGTACTTCAAGATAAAATGCGAGATATCCGAAAACCTCTAAGAAAGAAAAAAGCTTCTTCAAGTTTTGCGCAACAAGCGTTTATGCCTGATATCTCTCTTATTGGTGACCTTTCGTATGTAGACAGAAAGAATGACACTACCCATACAAATATGCCAGGACTAACTCATGCAGAACACGGTGATGATGATGGACATAGTCACAATGCACTCAATGGTGATGATGGATTCAACCTTAACTATGCAGAGCTTGTACTCCAGTCAACAGTTGACCCTTATGTCGATATGACAGCTGTATTTCACTTAACAGACAGTGATTTTGAAATAGAAGAACTCTATGCTAACTCACGTGGACTTCCTAATGGTTTAGGACTAAAAGTAGGTAAATTCTTTTCAAATTTTGGACGACTAAATGCACAACATCACCATGTTTGGAACTTTGCTGATCAACCACTTGTTAACAATGCCTTCTTAGGAGAACATGGTCTAAATGAAAAAGGACTGGCACTAAACTGGTTAGCACCAACACCTTTTTACTTGGACTTAGGAGTAGAGGTACTGAAAGGTTCTAACGAATACAGTTTTGGTGACGCAGCCATTACCCTTACCGAAGATGTGGGTGTAGCAAAAGTTTCTGCTCCTAATCTAAAAGTAGCTTATGCAAAAGTAGGAGCAGATGTTGGTGATGTAGCTGTACTCGGAGGTCTTAGTTATGCTGATGGTGATGCACGTCTAAACCACTTAACTGATGAAGAAGACCCACATGCATTTGCAGGAAGTTCTAAAATATATGGTGCTGACTTAACACTCAAAAAACCATTAGGTGCATACTCTGACCTTACTTGGACAACAGAATACATGAAACGTGAACTAGATGGAACACAATACGCTCCCAATACAGCTAAAGATGCATGGGCTTCACAAGTGGCGCTAAGTAAAGAACAATCAGGATATTACTCTTCTCTCATCTACAAAATGGACAAGGACTGGAGAATGGGTCTACGTTATGATGACATCCTAAGTAATGATGTTGTAGCCAATGGAACTAACAAAAACCTTTCTGATGACATGAATCGATACTCAGCAATGGTAGAATACAACTTCTCTGAATTTAATCGTTTACGTTTACAGTATAATAAGGACAATTCTAAGTTTAATGAAGATGGAGCGAAAATTAAAAATGATGAAATCATGCTTCAACTTAACATGGCAATTGGTAGTCATGGTGCGCACTCATTCTAGTGTATAAAGGAATACAATGAAATTATTATTAATTATTGCAACCTTATTTACCTTTAGTTTTGCCAAAATAGATATTGCTGTAACGTATACCTATATTGAAGATATCGGTAAAAAAATTGGAGGAGACTTGGTAAGCATTAATACCTTGTCTAAGCCAAAAGAAGACCCACATTTTGTGATGGCACGTCCATCACTCATTGCTAAACTTCGAAACGTAGACCTACTTATACTTAACGGTGGTCAAATAGAAATAGGCTGGTTACCTCCTCTAATTAAACGTTCTAACAATGCCAAAGTATTTGATGGAGCCAGTGGATTTTTAGATCTTTCTCAGTCTATTGACATGATGGATGCACATGAGGAAGTAAGCCGTTCTCATGGTGATGTCCATCCCGATGGGAATCCACACTTTATTTTAGACCCTTACAATGTCCCTATTGTGGCAAAAGCCATTCATGACAAACTTGCAGCATTGGATGCTAAAAATGAAGCGATTTACACAAAAAACTATGAAACATTCATAAAAGGCTGGAATGAAAAACTAGTTGAATGGGACAAAAAAATGAAACCTTTTGAAGGTAAAAAAGTCATTCAGTATCACAAAAGTTTTGACTACTTTTTAAAGCGTTATAAAATGGAACTACTCGACACCATTGAACCCATTCCTGGAATCTCCCCTACTTCAAAACATATTATGGGACTCATTAAGACAATCAAAAATGAGAAGTCACCATTACTCATCATGCATGATGTTTACCATAACCGTAAAGCAGCACAACTTATCTCTGCTAAGACAAACTTGAAGATTATTGATGTTCCTCATGACGTAGATGCTCTGCAGGATGCTAACAATATTGAAAACCTTTACAACACAATCATTGATGGACTATTAAAATGATAGAAATACTTGGACCTGCCATTTTACTCGCTTTTGTACTTGCAGGTATCCACTCTCTTTTCGGACTAGAAGTAGTTCGTCGAGGGGTAATATTTTCAGATTTAGCTGTAGGACAATGGGCAGGTTTAGGTATGGCTCTAAGCATCTCTTTTTTTGACAATGAGTACAAATACTTGCTTTCATTAGCGTTTGCACTTATCTCAGGATTATTAATATCCTTTGCATTAAGCCGTGTCAAAAACAGAGAAGCTTTCATAGGACTACTCTATGCCTTTGGCTCAGGTGCTGTCATGATCGCCTTAACCCACAGTGCAGAAGGTATGGAAGCATTTAGAAACCTCATCTCTTCTGACATTCTTTTTACCATGCCAGAAACCATTTATAAAAGTGCTTTGCTCTACATTATTATTGCTGCACTTCTTTGGAAGGTGTACCCCAAACTAACTGGTCTATACAAAGACATGCTATTCTTCGCACTTTTTGCTGTAACCGTTACCAGTTCAGTCTCCTTAGCAGGGGTCTTGACGGTCTTTGTTTTTTTAATTGCACCCCCATTTATAGCCCTTAGCTTTGGAAAAGAGAGTCTACTTTTTGCATGGATGTTTGGTTTTCTATTTGCCATAGTATCCATCATTATCTCTTACTATTTTGACTTGCCAACAGGCTATACCATCGTGACTTTTGGAAGCTTTTTTGCCTTAGTAACAGGAGTGTTAGCCAGTCACAAAAATTAAAATATTAAAAAGTAACTATCAACACTTTTTAATTGAAAATAAGTTAGCATTGAATAGACTTCTTTCAGAATTTAATGAAAGAAGTCTACTATTACGAAATTATTAAAAAAGGAATTTCTAATGAAAAAGCTACTTATTCTACTACTTCTAAGCTATACTTTCTCTTCTTCTCTTTTGGCTAAAAGTATTGCTCAAACTGTCCCACCTGCTTTAAAACAAAAACTTTGTAATCAACTGGCAAACAATGCAAATCGTTGTGACAATGGTTCAACGCTAAGCTACCATACCCACCATAATCTTAACAATGGTAACCTCCTACTCTTTGTCTACTTAAATGACCATACCCCCAAAATGTACAATAGACCAGATGCTGTAACCCCTGTTATTGTAGATAAATTGGGTCGCTGGATTTCTACGGTTGGTGCAAACATTATTGGGGAAGACATAGAGTCCATACACCAAGACCCTCATGGAAACATTTGGGTGCGTACACAATGGAAAATAGAAGGGGTCTACCCTGCTTACTACCACAGTAAAAATGGTCTTAGTTGGAAACAAACGGTACTGCCTGAAAATCGTAATATAGATTGTTGTTTTGAATATGTAAACAAACCCATCTTTCTTTTTGACAGCATTACCCTTACGTTTAAAAACACAGAAGGTACCAATGTTAAGTCATGGACTACTGACTATGAAAGTGCCATGAGTAACAATCCTTTTTGGCAACCAGTCAGTAAAGTGCCAAGTAGTAGTATTGACAGCTTACCTAACCCAAGTTGGAAAAGCAGTAAAACAAAAAGTAAAATCACTTTTTTAAACATTTATTCAAACAAAAGTATTTTCTTACCACTTAAATATGAGAGCAATAAAAAAGTCTATAGAATTCAAGTAGGTGCTTATGCCCAAAAAAGTTCTGCTCAGAAAGTACAAAAAAGCCTAAGTAACATTCCGTACTTTAGTCAAATTGTAAAAGGTAAAAAATACAACAAACTTCTTATAGGTGAATTTACCACCCTTAAAAAGGCAAAAGCTGTGTTAACAAAGTTAAAAAAAGAACATCCAAAAAACAAAGCCATCCAAAAAGCATTTGTCTTAAAGTCTAAATCATAATAAATGGAATGAATTGATATAATGCCACAACTTTTAATATTAGGGTAGCATGTGAGTGATGTCGATTTAGTCTTACACCATCTCAAAGAGAACAATGTTTTTTTAACAGGTGGTGCTGGTGTAGGAAAGAGCTATACTACCACAGAGATTATCCGTCTCTACCGAAGCCAAACAGACGAACAAGTTGTGGCACTGGGTTCCACAGGTGTCTCTGCTGTAAACATTGGTGGCTTTACCATTCACAGTTTTTTTGTTTTTGGGATCTCCAACAACTTTGAAGAACTCGACCAAAATGACAAACGCTCACGCTCAAGACTCTCAGAACTCAAAAAAATCCTCAAAGCCACGGATCTCATCATCATCGATGAGATTTCCATGGTCTCTTCCAACATGATGGAGATGATAAGCTACCGTTTAAGCTCCATGGGCTACTTAGGAAAACTCCTTTTTGTGGGCGACTTCTTTCAGCTTCCTCCTATACAAAAGTTTGGACAAAACAACAACGACCTTTTTGGTGAAAAACTCTATGCTTTTGAGTCTAACGCTTGGAAAAGTTTTGCCCCCATTGTCATTGAACTCACCGAAATGAAACGTACCAGCGATGCAGAATTTACCCACATACTGCACAAAGTACGTGTGGGACAATGCGACCAAGAAGTCATGAACTACATGATGCGACTTGCCAACAGCCACATAGCAGATGAAAACCCCACCCTACTCTTTGGACGTAATGCCGAAGTAAACAGTACCAACAAAAACCGACTCGCAGCCATCGAAGCTGAGGAGCATCTTCTTTTTGCCACCTTTGAAGAGCATCAAGGAAGAGTGCATGAAAAACGTTTAGCCTCTTGGAAAAACATGCTTCCGATTGAAGAGCAACTCACTTTAAAAGTTGGGGTTCCTGTTCTATTTACCATTAACAAATGGGGAAAGTACGCCAACGGTGAACGAGGCATTGTACATAAAATCGAAGAAGATTACATCATTGTCGAAAAAGAAGAAATTTTTGTTCGTGTGGAACGTCATGACTTTGACTTGCTAGAGATGAAAAGTGATGACAAGGGAAAAGTAGAATCCATCAAAGTAGCTACCCTCTCACAGTTTCCCCTCAAACTCGCCTATGCTGTCACCATTCACAAAAGCCAAGGAATGAGCATCGACAACCTCATCTGTAACGTCGACAACATTTTTGCTCCAAGTCAATTTTACGTGGCTATCTCCAGAGCCATCAACCCTCAAAACCTACGCTTAGACTTTAACAGAGGTAACTTAGTGGGTTACTTACACAACATGATAAAAGTAGACATGCGTGTGGTTGAGTACTATACGCAATTGGGTCAGAGTTATGTGACTAATGAAGAGTTACCTTTTTAAGCCAAACAACTAAGTCAAAATCTTTTAGAGAAAGAAAGCCTAAAAGTACTACAATAGTGTATCTTAGTATAAAGGATTTAACATGTTTACCCTTGAAACCCTTATAGCGTTCCTTGGCTGGTCGACCCTCATCAACTTTACTTTTTTACTTATGACGACTTTAGCCATTATGTTCTTACGTGAACCCATCATCAAAATACATACTGAACTTTTCAATCTGAATAAAGAAGATTTAGGTAGAGCCTATTTTAATTATATTGCACTTTATAAGATTTTGATTATTGTGTTTAATTTGGTGCCTTATGTTGCTTTAAAAATATTGAGTTAAGATTCTTAAGAAGTATTGCTAACCAAACATAGCCATCAAAAAAAGAAAACTATACAAAACTCCAATAACAATCGGTAAATATTTTTCTATTTGTGTAAAGCGAGGATAAGCTTTAGATGTATCTTCGCCTTTTCTAAACTCCCACTCTTTATCGAAACAAGGATAAGCTAACTCTTTTTCCATTTCATGTATTACTTTGAACTTAGCAGAGTTAAGTAGCCGAAATGACTCAATGTTCATATACCAAATTACACTCAGCACCATCCCAAGAACCGATATAAGTATCAAAATGCTATAACCATTAAAATAACCTGCCATCTCTTTTGTCTTTAGAAAACCTGCAATAGTAAAAAGCCCTAAAAGTATGGTCAAATAAAACTTATTGGTTGCTAATCTTCTTGCTGTGATGTCATCAGCTGTTTTTACAAAGACTTTATATTGTTCTAGGAGTATTTCTTCTTTATTCATTGTCTTGTTCCTTTTTTGATTTTTTTAATAATTTTAAACAAAAACTTCTTATTTCATAATCTTTATCATCTTTTTTCATATAGTTTTTTATAAAGTTTTGAACCTCAGCTGAATTTGGGTTTAATACCTTTAAAAACCTAATAATGGTATAATTATTTGTATTTGGGTTATTCTTAATCATTTTTCTTGCATAACTTCTAACCTCAGTTGAATTTTCACCTAAGATATTTATACAAATTTTTATAATAGGTGAACGAAGAAACTCAAAGTCTTGTTTAAGATATTCTTTTACAAATTCTTGAACATAAATTGAATTTTGACCTAAAATAGCTATACAAATGTTTACAGAAGATAAACTAAGAAATACAAAATCTTGTTTAAGATATTCTTTTGCAATCCTTTGAACTATTATGGGATTTCCACTTAAATTCTTCAAGGATCTTTTTATTTTAGAAGTATAAACTTTCTTTTTTACTTCTAAAATATCCAAACATTTCTTCTCTAAGGAAATATCTTTTGTATTAGTCAACTGAATATATTTTCCTGAAAACTCTTTTACCTCATCTGAATGTATACCTAAAATATCTATAGCTCTATCTACTATAACAGGTTTTAATATTTGAACATCTTGTTCTATATAAATCTTACAAAAATCCTTAACCATAGTAGAATAACTTCCAAGTACATCTATAGAATTCATAGCTTTTTCTACTTCTAAGAATTCATAATTTGTTTCAGTTAAATACTCTTTAGCATTCTTTTCTTCAACTTTTTTCTTGTGAAAGTTATCAGCTAACTCATTTAAAATTTCAATATTTAAATCCAATTCAGAACTAATATAACGGTCTATTAATACTCCTATATCTTCAGAGTCATCGTCTAAAAGTTCTATACACTTAGTGGCTAAATATCCATTTAGTTTTCTTAGGTCTTGCTCAATATATTTTTTTGCAAACTCTTGCACTTCATAACTACTTACCCCTAAGTTGTCTATGGCTTTAATGGTAAGATGTATTTCACTCTCTTCAATATTATTCTTAAGATATTTTTTTGAAAATAGTTGTATTTCCCTAGAACTATTTTTAAGATTGTTCATTGCCCAAACTAAAGTATTTGAATCAAGATTATGTTTTAATATCTCTTTAGAAATAAACTTTTTCTGTAATCTCAACATTTTGATGATTTTTTTAAAATTTTTTAACGAAAGTCTATTCTTTTTATAAATAATCTCTTTTGATATTTTTTCAACTAAAGGTTTGTCTCCAAGTAGCTCACATATTTCTATGTAATTATCATAAAAATAACTATCATCAAGAGAGATAGATGACCATGAATAAGCATACTGTTCTTTATATTGATCCATATAGTCTTGATATTTCTCTACTGTATTATCATCACAAGACTTAATATAATCAATTTGTAAATCATGAGCATAGTAGTATTGTTTATTTTTAGAACGACTTTTTTCAAACAGTAAGGAAGAATAAGAAAGTCTATCTATAATTTCTAAATAATCATCTCCCCAATAATTTTTAAGCGTAGCTCTAGGAATATTTTTACGTTTCAAAAAGAAGATACTTAGGCTTAGATACTTCTCTTTATCTTTTTGGGATAGATAATCTACACTTAAATCAATAACTTTATATAAGTCTTCATGCTGTCCATTTTGATTAACAAACTTTATCTTATCTAAGTTAGCATTTTGTAAGTTCACTAATACTTTTTCCCAATAAGCCCTGTCTCTGTCTTTTAAAATTGACCCTATAATATTAATCGCAAGAGGAAGGTTTCCACACTTTTTTATTATTTCTTCAGCTAAGCCTTTTAAGTCATCTGATATTACACCTACTTTATTTTTCAAAAAATTAAAAGACTGCTCTTTAGTCAAAATATCAATGGAATATTCTTTTGCTTCTTTTGCTTTTAAAATATCTTTATGTCTTGTCGTAATAAGTATTTTTGATTTAGTCGTAGGCACATCAAAATAATTTAGATGCTTCACATCCCAAACATCATCAATGATAAGTAAAGCCTCTCTCTGAGAAAAAAGCATTTTTATTTTTGACTTTAATATTTTAGAATTAATGTCATCTACACCCATATAAACCAAAAGCTCCATTTGAATCTCTTCAATATCAGGCTTTTGTCCTAATTGAATAAAATAAATACCATCTTTAAAGTGCTTTCTAATATCAGAATCGTATCCTAAAGCAATGGCAAAAACAGATTTTCCTATTCCACCCATTCCATGTAAACCAAGTGTTTTTGAGACTCCTGTTATCCCTACATTGTCTTTTGTATTTAAAATAAGATCTTTAAGGTTTGCTAAATCTTCTTCTCTTGGTAGATATTCTCGTGGTAATTGGGGTAAAGAAGCATAAAGAGATTCATCATCAAGATAAGTAAATTCTTCACTGGGAATAACTTCAATTTGATTATCTTGAAAGTTTTTAATATCATGCTCTAACTGTTTAAAGGTATCATTTTTGAGTTTGTCAAAATTATTATAATTATTTACATATTGATTCTCTTCAAGTTGGGAAACTTGTTGTTTAAATCGTCGTGTATAACTAGCATTCTCCCACTCTTGATTACTAGCATTATCATGCAATTCAAACTTTTTGAAAAAAATAGATAGACGAGGTTGTTTTGTTTCTTCGTAACTTTTCCATCCTGCCCAAAACTCTTCTTCAGTAAACTTTCCAATTCGCCTTTCAACGAAAACATATAAAATATCACAGCTAACAAGTATTTCATTTAAGCGTTTTTGATATCCACCTTCATTAAAACTTTTATCAGATTCAGGAAAAACTTCTATTTGAATATTTGGGTAGTTTCGATAAATCGCCAACTCTAATTTTTCAACATCATCTTTAACTTCTTTAGTGTAAGATAAAAATAATTTAATTTGTTTCAAAAATCAGAACCTTTTCGTAGATAATAATTTATGATATAACAATAATTCTTAATTATCTTTAATTTAAATTATTATTTAAAGAACTAATATAAAAGATGAGTTATTTTCTCATAAAAATTCTTTAAATCTCAAAAATTAAAAATGATGGTTTTTACACTCAAATAACACTCCATTCCCCTCAGCCTTCTCAACTTTAGTAAACACAGTTAAAATCATATCGGTTCTTTCAGCTATCTCTTTTAATTTTAATTGATTAAAAATCAATTCCTATTTAATCCCCAAATCAATATTAAAACAAAAAAAGATCAGCATATTTATAAGCAACCAATAAAGGACTTGATAAAATAAAACCTTAAATTTAAAAATTAATAATGAGAGGTTAAATGAAATATTTATATGGAATAGTCATGCTCATTTTTTTGACAGCCTGTAGTACAAAAGCACCACATGGTCAATTTTTAAAAGAGTTTAATACTGGTTACGCAGGATATGCATGGGAGTTTAAAAATAATGAAAATCAAAGTATATGGCAAAGTTCTATTAGCTTGGTACTTGATGGGCATATAGACTCGCATGTAAAAGATGTGGATTATGATGCTTTTGAGAAATTACAAGACAGTATTGATGATTCTAAATTTATTGTTATGTGGTTTACTAAAAACTGGCAAGAGTTCTATTTTAACCCAGAACTCATTCAAAGAGCCATGGACAAAGGTAAAATACCTGTCTTTTTATATTGGTACTTTGGAGATGACTTTGCAGTAGATAACCCCACAGAGGTTATAAGTAAAAAACATCGTGCTTATATGAAAATGAATCAAAGAATTATGAAATTTTTAAATAAACTTAATGGTGAAGTTGTCCTACTTTTAGAGCCAGAGTTTAATAAACAGCATGTACTCAAAAACAAAGAGAACAGCGAACTTTTTAAAGCCATGATGGAGTACTCTTTAGACTATTTTCGAGCTAACGCTGCTAAAGACTTAAAACTCTACTTAGGTTTGTCCATGAATGATAATGGTAGTAAATACAAAGATGAACCTTTTGATTTATGTGGTTATGAACATTGTGCCTTGGGTGACAAGTACACATGGAACAAAAGCGTAGACATATTAAAATCTTTATCAAGTAGGCTTGATGTTGTTGCCTTTAGTCTAATGCTTTCACCCTTTAGTAGAGGTTCAGAAAACCCTAATATACCTCAAGACTATAAAAATGAAAAGCTTGGTATAGGTTTTCTACCACAACGTATTGCTAATTTATCGCAATACTTATATGAGCAACTTCAAAAACCTGTCTTTTTATCCCATTTGGTTATGGCATCAGGGGCATGGGAAGATACCAATCAAAATCAAAAAATAGAAAACAGTGAAGTAGCTGCGAATGGTTGGAATCAAGAGATTTATGAGACCTATGCTAATTTTGATTATGGACTGTTTCAAAAAAGTGGCATGTTTGGATTGGCACTCATGAACCTCTTTGACAACCCTAAACATGATATGGGAGGCTATAACTACTTTTTACAAAATGAGCATCATTTAGGTTTGATTTCAACAGGAGCTGATGCTGAAAGCTTACAACCTAATGATGGTCGTTTGAGGTTTAAAACCTATAATGGAGTTGACCTTATAGACTTAATCTATAGAGATTAAATCTTAAAAATGGTGATTCTGACACTCAAACAGCACCCCATCATTCGCTTTCTCAACTTTAGCAAACACTGTTAAAGGCGTATGGGTTCTTTCAGCTATCTCTTTAAGTTTAGAGTAGTGTTCTGGTCCAAAAGTAACCAGCATCTCATACTCTTCACCAGAACTCCCTACCTCATCACTTATCTCTTCGAACATGTACATGGTTTGTTTTTTTATCGCTAAGAGTTTATTAGTATCACAAAAGAGACCATCGGAAATGTCCATTCCTGCGTTCAGGTATTTTCTAGCCTGTTTTATGAATTCTCGTTTTAATTTTGGTTCAAAAAAACGTGATTTAGGTTTAATGCTTTCCCCTCTTAATAATGCCTCTAAACCCTCTTTGCTCTCACCCAATGTTCCTGTGTATGCTAAAAGGTCACCTACTTGTACATTGTTACGGTATAAAGGACGTTTTGACTCAGAAACAATGGTAATGGAAATATGCAATTTATCACCTGCAATGGTATCTCCACCTATAATTTCACATTGAAAATCTTTGGCTGTTTTTTCCAAAGAGGCTAAGAGTTCATCTATCTCATCGGTTGTAATGTCTTTGGGTAATGATAGGGTTACTAAGGCATACTTGGGGTCAGCATCCATAGCGACAGCATCGGAGAGGTTTATAAGCATTGCTTTACGCCCTATTTGCCACATGCTCATCCACTCTCTTTTAAAATGTACATCTTCAAAAAATGCATCCATACTATAGATTTTCCCATCTACGACAGCTGCATCGTCACCAATGTGTTTTGAATTTAGTTTGTTTATTAGGTAGTCTTCTTTATTCATTATTACTCTCATTCTCTAAAATTTTGTGCTAATTTAGCTAAAATCTTATTAATAAAAAATTTATAAGGAAACAAATGCAATTCAAAATCGCTGAACTCTCTGACATTAATGCCACACTTAAACTTCATGCTAAGTATCAGATAGATAATATTAAAGAAGAAGACAAAGCAGACGGTTTTGTGACCACAGCATTTACGAAAGAAGAACTAACTCAACTCATTAAGCAAGAACAAGGACTTTTTATTGCTAAGAATCAAGAAGTAGTGCTAGGATATATCATGGCTGCTTCTTGGAACTTTTGGTCAAAATGGGAGATGTTTAGATATATGATAAATGACTTAGAAAACTTAGAATACTTAGGTCAACAGCTAAGTACTGCAAACTCTTACCAATATGGACCAGTTTGTATAGACAAAGCATTAAGAGGTTCGGGACTACTTGAAAGTCTATTTGACATAGCACGTGAAGAGATGGCGA
>CACVAR010000396.1 GCA_902727905.1 uncultured Sulfurovum sp.
TGTTCCACAACGATTATGCCCATTTTTTACGCTATTAATACTTCCACACTTTTTACAACTTGGTCTATGTCTCATATTATAATTATACTCTGATACTTTTATCAACTACTTTTAGATGCACGACCAATGAAAAGAAATTATATAAAGAGTCTCAATTAGACTTTACCCATGCATTAAGAGAAGATGAATTTATCCCTACCTTAGGTAAGAGTGAAGAGGAGATAATATTTTTTGTTTCTTATTCAAGAAAAGATAAAAAAGATGTTGAATTACTTATTTCTGAACTAGAAAAAACTCCTTATCCTTTTATTTTTTGGAAAGATGAGCAAAATCTTATTTCTGGAGAGAATTTTAAAGGAAATATTCAAGAAGCTATAGAAGAGTGTGATTTTGGCCTTTTAATGGTTAGTGAAAACTTTGAGAGTCAGTTTATTGTAGAACATGAGCTACCTCATTTTTTAGAAATGCGTAGTAGTGAAATCAGTAAGACAAAGGTTTCTATTCCTCTTTTTATTAATCATAAAAATAATGCAATAAAAAAATTGAGTTATATTAATGATGAAACGCTTATTTTTTCTTATGAAGATAGGAGCTTTATGGAACTTCATGATAGAAAAAAGTTTATTGGAGGATTAGTTAGTGAGATTTTTAAGAAAGTTAAGAAACAACAGATTTCTTATAAATCAACCATTGAAAATTTACAAAATATCGATGAAGTAAGTGAAGTAGATGAAAACTTTATTTCTACAAAAGCTAAACTTGGAATTGATGATGAAAACTTTATTCCTACAAAAACTAAACTTGGAATTGATGTAGTCAAAGAAATAAAAGAGTGGAGCAAGGTTGTTGTAAAAGATAGTTATACACAAATGTTAAAAATCGAGAGAAAACCAGGTCTTATCCGATTAAGAGAAGAGGAGAGGAAACTGGTTCAAATAAAAGAAAACATTCGAAAGTATAACCAAGATTTAATTATATTTCTTGAAACACTAAAGAAAATAAAGTGGTCTTACAGAATTAAAAAAATAACTCTTAGGGATTTTAATTATGGGGGAGATTGACCCTTATAAGAAGTTTAAGAAAAGTCATAAGATTTCTTTAGATAAGTTAAATGTATTGGAAAACAAATCTATTTTAAGGGTAAAAAATTTAAAGAAAGAACAAAAAAGTCATCTTGAGAAGATAGATTTTTTGAATGATAAAAAGAATACTAGCCAATATGTTGCTTTATTAGGTGATTCAGGTATGCGAAAAACTTGGAGTTGTATGAAAATAGCTTTAGAATTAAAAGAAGAAGATACACCGTTAAATCCTATTTATTTAGATTTAAGACATTTTGCCTCTAGTGAAGCTATAAATAAAGAGTTTGATTGGGAAGAGATTATTAATATTGTTATTAGAAAGTCTTTAAATCAATTTAAACAAGATATGAGTGTTTCGATAATTTTTGAGATTATAAAAAAAGGAAAAGCTTTTATCCTTTTTGATGGCTTAGATGAAGTGACAGTTCATTTAACTCTCTGATAAAAGAGTTAATTCTTTTATCAGAGAGTTAAAAAAGGTAGTTCTTTTAAATCAGAATAATAAAATACTTTTTTCTTGTAGAACACACTACTTTAGAACTATACAAGAACAATTTTCTATGCTTAGTGGTCAAGATAGAGAACGAATTCAAAGTAAAGATTTTATGAGTTTGGAACTACTTCCTTTTACATGGAATCAAATAGAAGAATATTGTGTCAAAAATGATATAGATATTTCAATTTTTAAAGAAGTTGTAACTACTATTCATAATTTAGAAGAGATAAGCCAAAGACCATATTCTTTAAAACTGATTACTCTACAAATACGAGAACTAGAAGAAGCAATTAGAGAAGGTAAAGAGGTTAACTCTGCTGATATATATTTAGGAATTATTGAATCATCATTAAATAGAGATAGTGGAAAACACACTCTATCAAAAATACATAAACCACTTATTATGCAAGAACTTTCTGCTTATATGTGGGGGCAAGGAGCTCGAACATTAGAATATCCTAAACTTGATGAATGGTTTACAAACTGGATGTATTCTAATCCAAATATAGCAGAAGAATACAAAAATGAAAGTAGAGAAAAGTTAAAATCTGATTTGCGAGGTGCTACTTTTATGGTTAGACCTAACACTAATATATTTAGCTTCTCACACACTTCCTTACAAGAATTTTTCTTAGCTCAATATCTATTTAAAGCTTTTGAAAATAGAGAGTTTAGTAAATTTCCAATAAATACACCATCTATAGAAACAATAGAATTTTTTGTGATGCTTTGGAAAAGAGATATGGTCAAGCATCTAAAAGTAGTTGATGGTTATAGCGATTAATAACAAGATTAACAGAATATTCAAGCTTCTCCCAAGACTTAGAAAACTTAATAGTTTTACGTTGAAGTCGAGCTAAAACCATT
>CACVAR010000397.1 GCA_902727905.1 uncultured Sulfurovum sp.
CTCTTACTACGACTCACTTATTGTATCTGCTGGACTTCAAGCTGGTGCTACTGTTTTGTACAGTGAAGATATGCAACATCAATTAAAAATCAATGATACTTTGACTATTGTAAATCCTTTTGTGTAAATCAGTAGGATGAACTTACATTATATACCATTAGAAGATAATGATAAAAAGTTATTAAATTGATACAAGAAAGAAAATTATAAATGCTAACATACATAATAAAACGAATATTTTACGCCATCCCCATTTTAATAGGCGTAAACCTAATAACGTTCATACTCTTTTTCATGGTAAACACACCTGATGACATGGCAAAGGCTCAATTGGGTGGGAAGCGTGTTACAGCTGAGATGATAGAAACATGGAAAGCAGATAAAGGTTACGACAAACCTTTATTTATAAATGAAAAAGCTGAAGGTATTGCTACCGTGACTGATACCTTGTTTGTTCAAGAGTCTGTAAAACTTTTTACTTTTGATTTTGGCTTTTCAGATGCTAATAGACACATAGGCTCAGACATACAAGAACGGATGATTCCATCTCTTGCTATTGCATTGCCAACATTTATGATAGCACTCATTACTAATGTTTCATTGGCATTGCTCTTAGTACTTTTTAGGGGCTCAACTTTAGACACAAGTATGATGGTAGTTGCCGTGATGATTATGTCTGTTTCTGGACTCTTTTATATTATCGCAGGGCAAGTACTCTTTTCTAAAATGTGGCATTGGGTTCCTATCTCTGGTTTCGAAGAAGGATGGGGAGGGATTAAATTTATTATTTTACCTATTATGATAGGGGTCTTTGCAGGTTTAGGTGCTGGTGTACGTTGGTACAGAAGTATTTTTTTAGAACAGATAAACCAAGACTATGTTCGTACAGCCAGAGCAAAAGGTCTTTCTGAATTACGCGTACTTTTTGGGCATGTTTTACGTAATGGTATGTTGCCTATTTTGACAGGGGTGGTTGTGGTTATTCCTACACTTTTTATGGGATCTCTCATAATGGAGTCTTTTTTTGGTATTCCTGGGTTAGGTTCTTACACCATTGATGCCATTAATGCACAAGACTTTGCCATTGTAAAAGCGATGGTTTTTTTAGGTTCAGTACTTTATATTATAGGGTTGATTTTGACAGATATCTCTTATACTTTATTTGATCCTCGTGTGAAGTTGGGTAGTTAGCAAGAAGTTCATATATAAGTTATATGAGTATAATTATTTTAGAGAATAGATATAGAAGGTGCAAAAGTATGAGTGAAGAATTAGAAATTGAAAAAGATAAAGTTTCAAATGAATTAAATGATGATGGGCATGTTGTAAATCCATTTTCAACTAAAGATATTAAAATCACTAATGCAACAATAGCTCTTTCTAGTTTGATTAGTAGATTAAAATATGATGAAATAGATTTAAACCCTGACTTTCAACGACATGCGAATTTATGGAGTAGAAAACAGATGAGTCGATTGATTGAATCAATTTTATTAAAATTACCATTACCAGTTTTTTATTTTGAGGTAGCAGACCCAGAGAAATGGGTTGTTATTGATGGGCTACAGAGGTTGTCAACATTAAAAAAGTTTATTGTTGATAATGATGGAAATGGGCTTAAATTAACTGACTTAGAGTTTTTAGATTTGAATGGTAAAAATTATAATCAGTTAGATAGGTCTTTAAAACGAATAATAAATGAAACACAAGTTATTACTTATCAGATAGAAGCCCAAACTCCTAAAGAGGTTAGATATTCTATATTTAATAGAATTAATACGGGTGGATTAACATTAAATACCCAAGAGATACGTCAAGCACTTAATCAAAAAGGTCAAGGTGTTAAATTTTTACAAGAAATCTCTGAAGATGAAACTTTTCAAAAAGTTGTAGGTGTAAGTTCTAAAAGGATGCGAGATAGGGAATTGATTCTACGCTATATAGTTTTTAAATTAAGTATTTTTGAGAATTATCAATTTGGTAAAATGCGTGAGTATTTAGATAAGGCGATGGAGAAGCTTGATTTAATTGAAGATAAAGATGATTTAGTAAAAATAAAAAATGATTTTATCGACACATTGAAATTTACCGTAGAGGTTTTTGGAGAAAATCATAAGTTTAGTCGTTCTATTGCAAATAAAGTTCAAACCAAGACGTTAAATCAATCATTATTTGATGTAATTACTATATGTTTTAGTGAAATAAAAAATAAAGAACTTTTTTTAGAAAGAAAAGAAATCTTTCTAGAAAAATTTATTAAATTAATTGAAGAAGAACAAGGTGAGTTTTCCAAAGCTATCACAGAAGGGACAAGTGATAGAGTTACTATTGAAACTCGCTTTAGAATCATGAATAGATTAATAAATGAGGTAATGAATGAAGATAGATAATATAAAAGTAAAGAATTTTAAAAGTTTAAAAAGTATTGATATAGATTTA
>CACVAR010000398.1:0-7252 GCA_902727905.1 uncultured Sulfurovum sp.
CAATCTCAGGTGCTAAGATAGCATCGATATACTCCATAATCTCTAAACTTTTATCAGACTCATCATTAACTTTAGGCGTTAAACGTGCTGAAATCATCGTTGTTGTTCCATCTTTAGAGATGAATGAATCAACAACTAAAGGATCACTAGTAGCTATTGCTTTTCTTTCTGCTAGATATGCTGCTGTAAGCTCATCAATATCTTTAATAAAGTCTTCAACAATAATATCATCGGGGTCTTCTACCCCAGCGTGTACGTATTGATAATTGGTTAAGGAATCTACTCGTGCAATATATTTAGTCTTCCACAAGGCTTCCGTAATATTATCAATACTCTGTAATGCTTTTTGAGTGAAAATCCCCTCTTCATCTTTAAAAACAATGACCACACCATCATCATTTCCAAAGGTCTTTCGAAACTTGTCATAATCGGTTAAGGTTTTAGAATCCTCTCCGAACCAAATACGATAGCTTCCATCCATCTCAACATGCTTAAGGTTTAAAGCTAATGCCAATATAATTAACGGCACACCAATCACAATCAACCAACGAAACCTCTGTAAAAAACTTACATAATTTTTCATTTTATTTTCCTCCTATTTTAAAAATAATATCCCAATTCAAATTGAACTGAATCTAATTCTTTAAATACCGAACTGCTCTTCGGCTCCAAATGTTGGTAGGAAACCCCTACTTTATACTTCTCTAAAAGTCGTGTGTTATATTCAACAAAAACCAATTTTTCATGGTTATCTTGATCTAAAGAGATACCCCCTAAAACATCTGAGTCAGCACTATCATTTACTGTTAGTCTAAAGCCTAGCATTAAATCATCTTGAAACAAGTTTCCAAAATCTTTAGCCCCTAACTTAGAGCTATCACTATCGTCATACTTATAGTACTCAGCCAAAACACCTAAGTCAGACTTACCCCATACACCATAAAAAGTATGCTCTAACCCAGCAGAGTATTGAGCATAATCAGAAACTTTTAACTCATCGGATTTTGTATAAGCCAACTCTGTTTTATAAATGGTCTCACCTGAAACCAATGTGGCGTACCCCATAACCTTGTCTACCAAATAAGCATTTTGATGAAGTGAAGTACCTAAAGGAGCTAAGTATCGTTGTTCATCATAACCATTTTGATAAATCACAGCATAATCAAACTGTGTCTCTTCGGCTGAACCTGCATATTTCAAATATACTGTTGCTCTGTTTTTACTTTTCTGTGTTTGTAATTTGTCATCATAATTAGATGGTAAAAAGTTATTGACCGACTCAGTACCTTGAACACGTTGACGCTCTTGACCTACTTTTGCTATCAATGCTAAATCAGAATTATCAAAATAGTGTGTATAAGCAATGTTATTCGCCCCTATCTTTGCATCATAATCAAAAGGATTATCACGCCAATCTTTTGTGTTAAAAGCATCGGTATGATTATAAAACTCCATAGCACCCCAAAAACGCGTACTTCGCCCCACAAGTAAATCAGAGTTCTCAAACTCATGTTTGTAGTACAGGTCATTTACATCTATATAACGTCTGTTTTTATCATCTTTATCAACTATAGACTCTGCATTCAATACCATTTGACCATTAGCTGTTTTCTGTTTAAGCTCTAGCTCCAAACGTAAAGCATGTTGGCTATCTCTTTTTCCTGCTATATCATGGTCTATATAACTGCTTTCAAAACCTATATTGCCTTTATATTCTAGTCCATCAGCAAAAAGGAAAGTACACAGTAAAGAAGATAAGCTTATTATATTTTTCATTTTACTGTTTCAACACACGTTTATTAAATTCCTTAGCCGTCAACCCTACTTTAAGCTTCTCTTCTTTCCAAGTAAGCTCTGTACTTTTATCATTTTGATGATTTCTCATAACTATCTTCCCCACTCTCCAGATACCTTCTATCTGCTTATAGTCAGAGAAAACAGCCGTTTTAAGCAGTTCAGATTTACGGTCATAGTACTCAACTTGTTTCAAAAGAAATTTATCTTTACTTACCCAAGAAACTTGTTTGGTATAACCTGAATTTTTGTCTTTTGGAATTCGCTCACCTTTGTAACATGCTTCACCATCTAACTCAACCTCTTCTACTTTGTCACCATAAGTAAATTTGTTATAGTTTTGATTTCCTATGTCTTCATACGAAAACTCCGACCCCATAAATGAACCCGATTTATTTGAAGAAGCAATACGTTTTACACGCTTTAATGCTGGCAGATACAACCATTGGTCATCATCTCTCTCTACATGTTCATGTGTTAAAGTCTTGGTTCCTTTTACATCAGCAGGGGTTAAAAAAGTAGAAATACTTTTGTCACCATTGTCACCTTCAAGCGTCTTCATCTCAAGTTGTCTTGTACTTTTTTGACCTGAAGCATTAATCAAAACCATCTCTGTTTTAGCAATAGAGCTTCCAAAACCATCAGTTACTTTATCTGATTTTTCGGCTATCTCCATATTGGTTAGAGCCATTAGGCTTGTAGCTGTCATTAGTGTTGTTAGTAATATTTTTGTCATAATTTCTCTTTCCTATAATTTAAACGTTTGAAACTGTAGGTTCGATTTTATCGAACACTATTTGACATTCGATAAAATCGAACCTACAAGTCACATTTGTTTTGATATGTCAATTTTCTTCTATAAATCGTTTTAAATCTTCTATATAAGAAGAAAAAGCTTGTTTCCCTTTTGAAGTAATGTGAACAATCGTTTTTGGTCGTTTCCCTTCAAATATCTTTTCTATCAAAACATACTCTTCTTTTTCTAGCTTTGAAAGGTGACTAGAAAGGTTCCCATCGGTCACAGAAAGGGCTTCTTTCAGTGCTTTAAAGGGTAGCTCATCATTTGTAATTAACAGTGAAAGCAGTTTTGAACGCACAGGTTGGTGCAATAGTGGATCAAACACCACACCCTACTTTAGCTTCATTCTCTTGCTTTCTTTGATGATAAGCAATGGAAGTTGGCACAACGGCTAAACCAAATATTACTGTGGCTTGTACCATGGTGTAATAAAGTGAATCATACCCAAGCAGTAACTCAAAGTAGACACCTATGGCCAAAAGTACTAAAGCAGCTATCATGTTAAATTGTGCCATTTTAGAAAAACGTTGAATATTCAGAACAAATCCTATGGAAAAGTAGCCTAATGAAATCATAAATAACCAAGAAATCAACCCTAAACTATACAGCTTATAAGAAGCAAATACACTACTCATTAAAATCAAAAAGAGTGACATCATCAAAAAAGTCATCATAATAAAACGTTGTCTTTTGGTACAATCATCAATATCATAGCTCTCATTGACTTTTTTAGTTAAAGAACCCTCAACCATAAAACCAATGCTAATTAAGACAAACATCATCACCGACCCAAATAGAATGCTATATTCATAAGCACTCACCATACTCAAACTCAACACAACAGCAATGGCTGACCAAACATGGCAAGCACTATAGTTGTAGGGGAAGAAAGCTTCTTTATCCACCAAATGGCTCTTTATCTCCGATATCTGCTGTAGGACTTCATCTTTTTCACTCATTATTTTCCTTTTTATTCTTTTTTGAAAAGTACTTTGTTTTGCAAAGTATATATAAAAATAGATAAATTTATGATAATAAAGTCAATATGCTATAATTTCACCATAAAACAATTAAAGGATGAATCCATGGCAGAATACACACTGGTACACAATGAAGCTGAAAATAAATATGAATACCATATAGATGGGAATATAGCACATATTACTTATGACAATCAAGATGGTGTACTACATATTACACATACTATCGTACCTGAAGCACTTGCAGGAAAAGGTTTGGCTAAGATTTTAACAATTGATGTTATGAATGAAGTGGAAAAACAAGGATTAAAAGTTCAACCCCAATGTTCTTATACCGTAGCATTTATGGAGAAAAACCCAGAGTTTCAACGTCTTTTAGGTTAATCTCACGAATAACGTATTTTTTACGTTATTCAAAAATCTATTAAATAATATGAGGAGAAGAGAATTTACCAGCTGAAAGCTCAACTAAAAACTCTTCCATCGAATAAGTTTGTCGAGCCTCTGAAGTCATTAAGTGAATCAAGATATCACCTAAATCAACCACAACCCACTCATCACTCTCATCTACATGTAAAAACTCTTCACCTAAAGGTTTTAACTCTTTTTTTAACTGATCAGCTAAAGCAGCAGCATGTTTTGAAGAAATGGCATTCGCAATGACAACACGCTTTGCAATATAATCTACCTCATCAAGGTTAAATACTTCTAACTCATCTGCTTTTTTATCATCTAAAAACGTAACAATACGCTCTGCTCTATCTTGTACACTCATTTCGTTAATACTCATGTATAAACTTTCCTTTGTAATTTTATTTCTAATTTCTGTTGAACTCATATCAACCTCTATGGTTAAGAGCTTAAAATCTCTTAACTTATTGCTTTGAATCTCATAACCTGCTCTTGTTGCTACTAGCCATGTCACTTGAGTATTTAAATACTCAAACTCTTTCCATTTCTCAATATTTTCTAAATTATCAGCACCAATTATAATATAAGCAACATTATAATTCTTCTGAAAATATCTTAAAGTTTCAACCGTTGGTGTCGGCTTACCTTGTCTAATCTCATAGTCATCTACAAGAACCCTTTCATCAATACTAAAAAGCTCTTTGGATAAGGCAAAACGCTCTTCTGTTGTAAAGTGTGAATCCTGTTTAAAGGGGTTTAAAAAAGTAGGTACAACTACCAACTTATGGATATCTAGCACCTCTAATGTTTTTTCTACTATTGTTTTATGCCCAAGATGTGGAGGGTCGAAACTACCACCGAATAGTGCAATGGTATTTAAGTTATCTTTCAGCACTAAATAACCTCGATTTATGTAAAATATAAGACGATTTTAACATAAGTATCCCAAAAGGTACGAATCTCATACTAAAGGAATGAACTAAATGGCAGTAAAAGTTGCAATAAATGGACTGGGAAGAATAGGGAGATGTGTAGCACGCATCATTGCAGACAGAGATGACATTGAGTTGGTGGCAGTAAATGCTACAGGTTCTGAAGAAATGATTCAATATGGACTAAAGTATGATTCAGTACATGGAAAAAGAGAGGACGTAGTAGTTAAAGATGGTTTTGTAAATATTGGTGACACTAAAGCAAAACTTTTTGCAGAACGTGACCCAGCAAAAATTGGTTTTGCAGATTGTGGAGCAACACTTGTGTTAGAGTGTACAGGTGCATTTTTAACAGCAGAATCAGTACAACCTCACCTTGACAATGGTATTGAAAAAGTTGTTTTCTCTGCTCCAGCTAAAGATGATACAGCTACTTTTGTTATTGGTGCGAATGAGCATGAATATGCTGGACAAAGTATTGTCTCAAATGCATCTTGTACAACCAATGGTTTAGCTCCTGTTGCTAAAGTACTAGATGACGCTTTTGGAATTAAGTCTGGACTTATGACAACCATCCACTCTTACACAGGTTCACAGCCTATTTTAGATGCAAAGCATAAAAAAGACCCAAGAAAAGGTCGTTCAGGTGCTGTAAACTTAGTACCTACTACAACAGGTGCTGCTAAAGCCATTTCAAAAGTTTTACCAAACCTAGCAGGTAAAATCAATGGTCAGGCCATTCGTGTACCAACACCAGATGTTTCTATGGTTGACTTAACCGTAAACCTTGGAAAAGAGGTAACCGTAGAAGACGTTCAAGCTGCCTTTCAAACTGCTAGTGAAGGTTCACACAAAGGTATTTTAGGGGTAGATTTAGAATACAGAGTATCTCAAGACTTTGTTGGAGAAGAACAAAGTACAGTAGTTGTTATGGATACCATTCAAGTGATTGATGGAAACATGGTAAAAGTTCTCTCTTGGTATGACAATGAGTGGGGATACTCTGCACGTCTAGTAGACATGGCTGTTCACATTAGTAAGGGAGCGTAATTTGAATACATTAAAAGATATTGAAATAACAGGTAAAACAGTATTTATTAGATGTGACTTCAATGTTCCAAAAGATGAAGATGGAAACATTACTGATGACAGAAGAATTCGTGGTGCGTTACAGAGTATTCGTTACTGTTTAGACCGTGATTGTAAAATTATTTTAGCCTCACACTATGAAAGACCAGAACCAGGAAAATATGAAGAGAAATTTTCTCTTAGAGCTGTTGTAACAAGACTACATACCCTCCTTAAACTTGCTGATAATATTACCTTGGCAAAAGATGTTGTGGGAGTTGATGCAAAAGCAAAAGCAACAGCTTTAAGTGCAGGAGATGTTCTTGTTTTAGAGAACCTTCGTTATGAAGCTGGCGAAACTAAAAATGATATTAACTTAGCAAAAGAATTAGCCTCAATGGTAGACATCTACATTAATGATGCTTTTGGAGCTTGTCATAGAGCGCATGCATCTATTGATGCTATGGCGAGACTATTTGATGCAAAGCATAAAGCAGCAGGATTTTTATTAAGCAAAGAAGTAAATTTCTTTGACAAAACATTGGCAAATCCTATTCGTCCTTTTGTTGCTGTTGTTGGTGGTTCAAAAGTTTCAGGTAAGCTTGAAGCACTAAGACAACTTTTAGATAAAGTAGACAAAGTCATCATTGGTGGAGGAATGGCATTTACCTTCCTAAAAGCACAAGGCTATCAAATTGGAAGCTCACTCGTAGAAGATGATTTGCTAGATGAGGCACGTACTATTATGATTAAAGCACGTAAACAAGGGGTTAAATTTTATCTACCGGTTGATGTTATTGTTGCTCCGGAATTTTCAGATACTGTTCCTTCAAAATATGTCTCTAGCCAAGAGATTCCAAATGACTGGATGGGTCTCGATATTGGTCCTGCCTCTTCAAGACTTTTCCGTACGGTACTGAGTGATGCGCAAACCATTATTTGGAATGGACCAATGGGTGTTTATGAAATGGACAAATACGCTTCTGGTAGTTTCAAAATGTCACACAATATCGCCGATGCAAATGCCACAACCATTGTGGGTGGTGGAGATACAGCTGACGTTGCATTAAGAGCTGGTGATGTTGAAGAAATGACTTTTGTTAGTACTGGTGGTGGTGCGAGTCTTAACCTTATTGAAGGAAAAGCACTTCCTGGAATTGAAGCTTTAAAAGCTTAATATTCTGTAAGGTGTTGTCTCAGATAACACCTTCAAATACAAATTGGCATGTTATAATATTTCAAATAAAATAACACGGTGTTGTCAGGGA